>DATJDF010000150.1:0-6999 GCA_035497555.1 Arachidicoccus sp.
ACAAAAGAGGGTCATTTAGCCTATCTGTGCACAGATAGGCTAAATGACCCTCTTTTGTCTAAATTCGTAAATAACTACAGCCTTTCTAAATAGCCCAGGCATTCACGAAGGGCCAATTTCCAATTTCTTAGTTTAATGCCATAGTCTTTTTGTAAACTGGTTTTGTCTAAGACAGAATAAGCCGGTCGCTTGGCAGGCGTCGGAAAAGCAGAGGAAGGTACCTGATTTATTTTGCAGGAAAGTCCTGCCAGGTCCCGGATCTCCTTTGCAAAATCATACCAGGTGATGACACCATCATTACTAAAATGATAAATGCCATAATGAGGTTTTTTTGCTTCTACAATGGCCATGATGGCCACAGCCAGATCTTTTGCATACGTAGGTGACCCAATCTGATCATCCACCACACTGATTTCAGGACGTTCATCCATTAACCGCAGCATGGTTTTGACAAAATTCTTCCCATAGCTGCTATAGACCCAGGAGGTACGGATAACCACTGATTTTGGGTTCTGCGTTATTGCTTTTTCCTCTCCTTTTTGTTTACTGAGCCCATAAAAATTAATGGGGTCAGTTGGATCTGCAGGTAAATAAGGGCGGGTTCCCTGACCGTCGAAAACGTAATCTGTGGATAGCTGAATCAACGTTGTATCAAAACGGGCAGATAGTCGTGCAATAATCCCCACTGCGGTGGTATTTATTGCAGCCGTAGCATTCTGCTCCTCTTCCGCTTTATCAACAGCTGTATACGCAGCGCAATTAATAAAAAAAGCCGGTCGATACTTTTCAAAGGCTGCGTCAATAGCTGTTTCACTGCTCAGGTCCAGTGACTCCCTGTCCAAAAATACGAATGTAAAATCTGGATAGGACATATGGATACCTAATAACTCGCTGCCCAGCTGGCCGTTTTTACCAGTGACTAGAATAGTTGGTTTTTTCATAGGTTGTAAGTTATTATCGGTTGCAGAACGCTAAAACGTGATCTGTAATAAATTTCAACTGCGATTCATCCATTTCAGTATGAATGGGTAAAGATATTACTCTTTCCGTTAGCCAGTCTGTTACAGGTAAATCGTAAGAAACATCAAAATCTGCAAACATCTGTTGTTTGTGGCCCGGAACCGGATAATATATCATCGCCGGTATCTGCTCCGCCGCTAAATACTTCTGCAACTCATTTCTGTCAACGCCATCCAGAATCAATGTATACTGATGAAAGACATGGTTTGACTTTTTTGAGCGCAGCGGTGTTTTGATATGAGGATTGCCCGAGAATGCGCGGTCATAATAATCCGCGACCGCAATTCTGGCGGCAATATAACTATCCAGATGCGGTAGCTTTACACCTAAGATAGCTGCCTGTATCGTATCTAATCTGGAATTAACGCCTACCAGTTCATGATAGTACCGTTTTGTTGAACCATGTGCTGCAATAATGCGCATTTTAGCTGCAAGTTCGTCATTATTGGTAAAAATAGCGCCTCCATCACCGAAAGCACCCAGATTTTTGGAGGGAAAGAATGAAGTTGTTCCAATGTCACCTATTGTACCTGATTTACGCGTAGAACCATCACTAAGATATACGTCACATCCGGTTGCCTGGGCATTGTCTTCAATTACCGTTATGTTATGTTCTTTCGCCAATGCCATTAAGGCTTCCATATCCGTTGCCTGACCATATAAATGAACTGGTACAATGGCTTTTGTATTAGGGGTGATCGCATTTTTAACGGCTTCTATATCCATACAGAAGGTATCTTTATCTACCTCTACAAAAACCGGTTTAATTTTCAGCAGGGCGACCACTTCAGTTGTTGCAATAAATGTAAAAGACGGTGTAATTACTTCATCTCCAGGTTTTAAATCAAGGGCCATTAAGGCAATCTGTAGCGCATCTGTCCCATTTGCACACGGAATCACATGTTTTGTACCCAAATACTGCTCTAATTGATGGCAAAAATCGACAACTGGTTTGCCGTTTATAAAAGCAGCACTTTCCATGACCTCAATTACGGCTTTATCAACTGCCGGTTTTAATTTCTGATATTGAGTCTTTAAATCGACCATCTGAATCGGACGCATAATAATTAATATTTATGAGTGGCAAAAATAAGCTAAATAGCAAGAACGAAAAGCTTAAATTAAACCTTCTTTTGGTGATTTTCGACCGAATATCTCCCAGGTTTCCAATGAAAATGGGGGCCGATCCGGCTATAAAAATTAAAAAACAAATAACTGACGAAACCCTAACCACTACTTATCGTCCTTATAATAATATTTACCGCGTAACCAGAATGCGACATGTACTAATGCAATTAATGCCGGCACCTCGACCAGTGGTCCGACTACACCCGCAAAAGCTTCCCCTGAATTTATACCAAACACACCAATAGCTACTGCGATGGCTAATTCGAAATTGTTGCCGGCAGCAGTAAAAGAGATTGCAGCATTCTGACCATAATCAGCACCTAACTTTTTACCCATAAAAAAACTTACCAAAAACATGATAGCAAAATAAATAATTAATGGAACTGCAATACGAAGCACATCGAAAGGGATTTGTACCATCATTTTTCCTTTAATGCTGAACATGGTCATAATGGTGAATAACAAGGCAATTAATGTAATGGGAGAAATAGCAGGTATAAATTTCTGCTGGTACCAGCCTTCGCCTTTTAACCTAAGTAAAGCATAACGGCTGATAAAGCCAGCCGCAAATGGTATACCCAAATAAATTCCCACACTTTTTGCAATTTGGTTAATAGAAATCGATACATCTATTCCTGTATATCCAAAAACTGGTGGTAAGACTGTAATAAAAAAATAGCCGTACAGGCTGTAAAGCAATAACTGAAAGATACTATTCAAAGCTACAAGACCAGCTGCATAATCCCGGTTGCCTTCTGCCAGTTCATTCCATACAATCACCATCGCGATACACCTTGCAAGACCTATTAATATTAGCCCGGTCATGTAATGAGGATAATCATGCAAAAAAAGCAGCGCCAGTAAAAACATCAGCGTGGGGCCGATTACCCAGTTGAGTAACAAGGACGCCCCCAACACTTTTATGTTTCTGAAAACTCTAAAGATCTCCTCATACCGTACTTTGGCAAGAGGGGGATACATCATTAATATCAGGCCAATTGCCAAGGGAATATTGGTCGTACCGGAGGAAAAGGAATCTATATAATCAGAGAAGTCCGGTATCAGATATCCGATTATAACACCGGCAGCCATTGCCAGAAAAATCCATAAAGTCAAGAATCGATCTAAAATCCCCAGCTTTTTTCTTTTATGTACCGGAGCACAATTATTCACAGCCATTCAATAAATTTTAAATTCAAAATAATGGGTTTAATGATCAGCCAGGACAACGGTAAACCCTGTTGTAACCGTTAGAATCAAAGTTTTCGGTCTTCAATAAATTGAACTACTTTTTGTCTAATCGCATCCCGGACTTCGCGTGTCTGTTCTAATATAGATTCGGTACTTCCAATAAGGCCCGAAGGGTCGGCAAAAGACCAGGCAATCCGCTGCACTGCGCCAGGGAATACAGGGCATTTTTCCGCACTCGCGGCATCACAAACTGTAATAACAGCCTGATAATTAGCTCCCTTATCTAAAAATTCAAAAACACCTTTTGTTCTATTGTGGCTAATATCTATCCCGATTTCTGCCATCACTGCCACAACATTAGGGTTTAATTTTCCAGGTTCAATACCTGCACTCTCCGCCATAAACCTACCGGCTCCTAACTGGTTTAAAAATGCCTCTGCCATCTGACTGCGAGCACTATTATGTATACAGACAAAAAGTATTTTGTACTTTGATGCTTCCATTTTCTAAGTGGTTTATATTATTATTGAATGCCTGTTAAGGACCAAATCGTCGGAAGATAAATTTTTAATTAATTGCAATATTACGATAACAATGACAATATAAATTCCTGTAAAAATCTCTTTCACAAAAAATTCTGAATTCGGACGTTCATGGAAACCATTCCCACAAGCAGGTTTGCGGTTCAGAAAAAGTAAAACGCTCTAAATTATTAATTATAAGCGTTTACGGATATCTGAAGTACATATCAATATTGTTCGCTTCAAACGAAAAACCGCCATAATTCCCGGTTGACGATCCCCTAGAACAGAGGAAGCCAGGCAAATCAATTCAAAACCACGGATTGAAATATCTGGAATAAATGCTGGCATCATTTATTCAGGTTGGTTGGGGCGATCCGGACCGGGTTAGCCGGGAAAATGGTGCTTTCAAGAATGCCCGCTTAATGTAAATGGTTGCCCTGATTACCTGGGCAGCTTACAGAAGCTGATAGCTCCCCGAAATATTAAACACTCAAATATTTACCCACAGGAAATAGCCGAAATCATAGCAATCTTCCTTTTCCCATTCAGCATGTCCCTTGAATCTTGAACAGCTCGCATTTTTTTCTTGCTTTCCTGTTGAATATCTTCTATAAAACACTGCATAATGTTACTTTGTTACACCGATGTTACTGTTATTTTTCAGCATATAGTTACTAAGAGTAACTATACTAATCTAACTTTGTCGTTCAATCATTAAAAAATAAATAATGAGTAAACTAAAAAACAAAGTAGCGGTAGTTACCGGTGCTTCAAAAGGAATAGGTGCATCTATAGCAAAATACTTCGCCGAGGAGGGCGCAAAGGTTGTTGTAAATTATGCTTCAAGCAAAGAAGCGGCAGATAGAGTGGTTAAGGAGATAACCGACAATGGCGGCACAGCCATTTCGGTACAGGGCGATGTTTCACAAGAAGCCGATGTAACCAGGCTGTTTGAAGAAACAAAAAAGGCTTTTGGCGGTTTGGATATCTTGGTAAATAACGCAGCTTTCCAGGGATACACACCTATTGAACAGGTATCAGTTGAATCCTTTCATCAGCATTTCGATGTCAATGTTTTAGGGGCTGTACTTGCCATCCAGGCATCTTTGAAACTGTTTAGTGATAAGGGTGGCAATATCATCAATATCAGTTCAGGTGCAAGCAAAATGCCTCTTCCGACTGCTTCGTTGTACTCTGCAACTAAAGCGGCTTTAGATGCCATAACGATTTCTTTGTCGAAAGAACTGGGTGCAAAAAACATCCGTATCAATTCTATCTTGCCCGGTGCTACAGAGACAGAAGGTGCACGTAGTGCGGGTGTCACTACTGGCAGTGAGTATGAGAAAATGTTTATTGCCAATACACCGCTTGGTCGTAGAGGTCAGCCCGAAGATATTGCGAAAGCCGCCGTATTTCTTGCTTCCGATAATGCAGCGTGGATTACTGGAGAGCAAATTTCCGTTTCGGGTGGTATGTATGGTTTTTAAATCGCAATAAAATAAATCAGCGATAATCACTATTTAGCTCAAAAGCCACAGATACACAAGCTATCCGTGGCTTTTGCTTTTCAGTCAACAGCGTTTAACTGACGGCAAAGACTTTATTTTCCAATTACTTTATTCCTCTGTTTCGTTCCCATTCTCTTAATGCTACAATAATATCATGAAGTGTCATTCCGTGTTCGGTTGCAGCATATTCAACGATTGAGACATCTGGGATCTAAAAGATCGACTAATCAATCATAAGGATTTGTACGCAAATGCCAGAATTATCGAAAACTTGCAGAACGGCAGTCATTCGTCGAATTCTACCTGGATCGTTTAATAACCTCACTTGGTGTGATGGTATACTTTCTTGAAAATGCTCTTGAAAAACTGGAAAGATCTTGAAAGCCTAATTTGTCGCTGACATCTTTAATGCTTTTGTCTGTATGGATGAGGAGTTCCAAAGCATCGTTCATTCTAAATTCGTTCCAATATCGCATGGGAGAAAGAGTGTACTTTTTTTTGAAAATCTGCTTAAACTTTGTCGTATTCATACAGGCAATCCTGGACAACTCTGCAATGGAGGTGAACTGGGATAAATCGCCCATCAGTTTTTCATGCGCAGCGATTAAATTTGTTTCATCCTCCGGTTCTATTAGCAGGCCGCAATGACTCGGGTCTCTGTTTAATAATACAGAAATTAAAAATAACCGAACAGCTAAGTCCAAATAATATTTGTCCGAAAGCTTTTGCGTAACAAGGCGAACAATATGCCTTCCTAAAAATCGAAGTTCTTCATTTAGAAAAGTTGCCGCCGGAGAGAAGGAGACACCCTCTCCCCGATAGGCCTTGTCCAGCATGGGGCCAATGATATCTGGATAATGGCTCACTAATCTTTCGAAATAGCCCAACTCAAAATGAAAATCGAGCGTATCGTACAATTGATTTCCATATAGGGTGATCTCATTTTTGATATAGGGTAGAAAAAAGAGGTTGTATTGTTGTGCTGCAATAGACTGATGGATATGATCAAAGAGGGTATGTTCAGCGATGTTACTTAACATGACATTTAATTCGAAGGCTGTACTCAGGGCCTCTGTTATAAATGTCCTGGTTTGAAGCATTTTATAATGGTTAGCCCAAATTGCATATCCATCATCTGAGATCAATCCTTGAAATGACAGGTTACCAAAGCCTCCCGACAAGTTTGTATTGGCTGCATCCGGCAAAATAAGCCCCTTATGGATGGCTGGTTGAAGCGGCAGATGATCCCATACGATGGGATCATGTCGCTTTGTATGTGTTTCAAATATTTCCATAGGATAGAATTTCCAAAATTTCCTTTATGCTAAATATTATTTCCTCCATGCTAAGGCGAAACTGATCCTTAATAGGAAATTGCACTTGTTATTCGTTCGCAGTAATAATTCATTCACACTAACACTTTTAAAGATATGAAAAATTTATCAAATGATTACGGCGGTTTGGGTAAGATTGATGGGACTTTATGGGATAAGCAGGAGAATATCAATATTTTTAACCGCTTTGTTGACGGTTTATCCCAAAAATTCTCCATTCGGCTGATGAATTTTCGCTTGGATCCACTGTTAATTAATGGCTGGGTCAACATACCTTATAGTTATAGTTACTGG
>DATJDF010000151.1:0-4027 GCA_035497555.1 Arachidicoccus sp.
GGATGTTCATTAATACCGTCTCCCGCATTAATAATGGCGGCATCAATGTGTTGGGCCAGAAAATGCGGTGCCCCACTGGCACTATGGCGCATGATCACCATATCCACTTTCATGCTCAGGATATTATTTACAGTATCCAGCAGGGTCTCACCTTTTTTAACGGAAGAAGCTGATGCAGAAAAATTTAAGGTATCTGCAGACAGCCTTTTTTCCGCCAGTTCAAAGGACATCCTGGTACGGGTAGAATTTTCAAAAAATAAATTGACAATGGTAACGTCTCTGAGAGAAGGAACTTTTTTAACGGGCCGCTGCAAGACCTCTTTAAACTGATGGGCCGTTGAAAGGATGAGTTCAATATCCTTTTGTGTTAAATCTTTAATGCCTAACAGATGTTGTGTAGATAGTGCCATTAAAAAACGAAGTTAGGCGATTTTCTTTTTTAGAAGCATTTTTTATATAAAAATATTCTTTAAGCGCAGAATTCAAAATAACATATGAATTTATTAAAATATGTATATTGCCATTAAAACCCGAACTTGGAGGCAATTCCTTCCCTCAAAAAGAAATTAAAAGGCTTGGGTACGTCTACGGCAGCAGTGTCTGGATTTTCCGTCGCTACCCGTTGAATCACCGAATTCCACAGCGACTCACCAACACCACTTTTCAAATCAGTAAATTTGGCAAAATTGCTCTTACAGGCGGTAAAGCCAATCAAAAACAAACAAAGTACAACAATTTTTCGCATGGTAGAAAAATTTGGATGTACAAAAATAAGCAATGCATCGGAACTAAAAAAATCCAAATATTATTGCTTATTTAACGCCTTAGCGCACCTGTTTTGTCCTCAAAATCTAAAGAAAATAGCTTATCATTGCGCTCTGCAACGAAAATGATGTAAAGAATTATGTACGCAATTGTTGATATTGAAGGCACAGGCAGTCCTGCAGCTAAGAACGGAATAACAGAGATCGCAATAGTTTTATATGACGGCAAAAAGATTGTAAAACAATACGAAACACTGGTAAATCCCAAAATACCTATACCGAAATATGTCGCCAAACTGACCGGCATCAGTGACGCTATGGTGTCCGTAGCACCCACATTTGACAAGGTTGCCCCCGAAATTTTCAAATTATTAAAGAACACCACGTTCGTTGCACATAATGCAGGATTCGATTTTCCTTATTTAAAATATTTTCTGACTGAGGCAGGGTATGAATTAGATATACCGGTACTCTGTACACTTCAACTCAGCAGAAAAGCCTTTCCTAATCTGATTAAACACGGGCTGGAGAGTATCTGTGAGGATCTGAAAATAACGCTTGACAATCGGCACCGGGCCGGCGGAGACGCCCTTGCGACAACCCGTTTGCTGGATATGATTATCAAAAACGGTGGAAAAAAGCTGGTTGAATCCATGACCGGGGCAGAATATTGTTAAAAATCTTCCAGGTTTTTCCTTCATTTATCCAGCTGCTGCCCGCAGTCACTCCTATTGAAAAACATCTCATTTACCCAGGCCGGTTTTGTCGAATTAACTAAATTTAATTTTACATTCGCCGTCCTAAATACTGAAAAAATATGTTGGAATTCGCACAGCCTATTGCGTCTAAATTAAACCTGCGCAAGGCGCAGGTAGAGTCCGTTTTGAATTTACTGTCTGAGGGTAGTACTATCCCCTTTATCGCCCGCTATAGAAAAGATAAAACGGGTGCACTCGATGAGGTTCAGATTCAGCAAATCCAGGATGAAGCTAAATTCTTAAAAGAATTTACGGAACGGAAAGCCTTTGTTGAAAAAACGATTACCGATCAGGGTAAAATGACAGAGCCCTTACAGGAAAAACTGGATAAAGCACAGACACTGGCAGAAATTGAGGATATTTACCTTCCCTATAAACCTAAGCGCAAAACAAAGGCGCAGGCAGCCAGAGAGGCAGGACTCGAGCCGCTGGCATTATTAATTTTTGAACAAGGTAATGTAGCGATTACCACCGAAGCCGCTAAATACCTGAATGAAAAGATTACTACAGAGGATGAAGCACTTCAGGGAGCCCGTGATATCATCTCAGAAATGATTAATGAAGACGCTGAAACCCGTGCCAAAATGCGTAAGTTTTTTGAAAAAGATGCTTATTTACAAAGTGCGGTTATCACTGGGAAAGAGCAGGAAGGCGCAAAATTCAAAGACTATTTTGATTTTTCAGAATTAATATCAAAAATCCCCTCTCACCGTGTGCTCGCGGTCCTGCGTGGTTTTCTGGAAGGCTATCTAAGGATGTCCATTGTGCCTGAAGAAGATGTAGCGCTAACCCTGCTGGAAGATAAATACCTCAAAAACAACGGTGCGCCTTCCAGTCTACAGGTAAAAAAAGCGATCCGGGATACCTACCGCCGCTTATTACAGCCGAGCCTGGAATCAGAATTCCGGGCACAGTTAAAATTACAGTCTGACGAAGAGGCCATTAACGTATTTGCAGAAAACCTTCGGCAGCTATTATTATCCTCACCCCTAGGCACCAGGAGAATACTCGCAATTGATCCTGGTTACCGCACAGGTTGCAAGGTGGTGGTCTTGGATGAGAAGGGAGACCTGATGAAAACAGACCTGATTTTTGTCCACGAAAAGAACCACCGGATAATCGAGGCGGAAAACACCATTCGTTCACTTGTCAAAAAATACCAGACTGAAGTCTTTGCCATCGGTGACGGTACAGCAGGCAGAGAAACAGAACAGTTTATTAAATCCCTGCAACTTAATTTACCTGTATTTCTGGTGAATGAAGACGGCGCTTCCATCTACTCCGCTTCAGAAATCGCAAGAGAAGAATTTCCCGATGAAGATCTAACGATCCGCGGCGCTGTCAGTATTGGACGCCGGTTAATGGATCCACTGGCCGAACTAGTCAAAATTGATCCCAAAAGTATCGGAGTCGGTCAATATCAACATGATGTCAACCAGTTCAGGTTAAAAGAAAGACTGGATCAGACTGTTATCAGTTGCGTAAATGCTGTCGGAGTCAACCTTAATACCGCAAGTAAACATTTACTGAGCTATGTCAGCGGAATCGGTCCTTCGCTCGCTGAAAATATTATCCGCCACCGAAACGATATCGGCCGTTTTGACGACCGTGAACAGTTACTAAAGGTACCCCGCCTGGGTAATAAAGCCTTTGAACAATGCGCTGGATTTATGCGTATCCAAAAAGGGGTTAATCCCCTGGATGAGAGCGCTGTTCATCCGGAAGCCTACCCACTGGTTGAAAAGATGGCAGCTGACTTAAATGTGCCTGTAAGAGAATTGATCGGCAATGAGAAAGCGGTACAGCAGATTGAACCCAAAAAATATATTTCTGAACAGTATGGTGAACATACCGTAAAGGATATTCTTAACGAGTTGAAGAAGCCAGGGCGGGACCCCAGAAGTGAATTGGAACAATTTGAATATGCCAATATCTATAAAATAGAAGACGTATCGGTTGGCATGGTGGTTCCCGGCATGGTGACAAATATCACACGTTTTGGTGTATTTGTTGACATTGGTGTTAAGCAGGATGGACTAGTCCATGTGTCTGAAATCGCCAACCGCTTTATTACAGATCCAAGTGAAGTGTTGAAGTTAAATGATAAGGTTCAGGTAAAGGTCATGGAGGTGGATATCGCCCGCAGTAGAATAGGCTTATCTATCCGTCAGGCACAGGAAGGGAGTGCTCCTCAGCCGACAGGGCCTGGAAAGTCCGTTAGTAAGAAGCCAGCACCAAATGCAAAAGCACCCGATCTGGCAAACATGGAAATCGGAGATGCCCTTTCACTCCTCAAAAAGAAATTCGGCAAATAGTCCCAATTGTTAAAACGCTACCTGACCGGTAGCGTTTTTTTTAGGCTGTATCTGATAAGTTCCTACATTTGCTCCAGCTGATGATGGAGTTATCAATAGAAAAATATTTACAGCAACAGTTGGCACTGCGTGCGCAGCAAGGGAATAAACGTTCACTGCAACTTCCGGGACCGGGGGCCGATTTCATTTC
>DATJDF010000152.1:0-1708 GCA_035497555.1 Arachidicoccus sp.
AACTCAATTGCTGGAAAGTCTTTTATATATCTCATTTCTTTAAATAACTCCGGAAGTAAGTTAAGTGCAAACTGCCTTAGATAAGAAGTGTCTTTTTCACAAATACTATTCTGGCTTTTCTTATCTTCCCATTCAAATGAGATAGTATACTTGCTAAACTCGCTACTATCTATCCTAGGAACCATTTTCCCATTTCGTATAAAATAATTATAATTTACCGTTACCTCACAGTCATACCTTTGGGAAAGCTCTGTAATTTTCTTTTGCTCTTGTGGCGTTAAGTGAATATACTCCTTATATCCACAACTGGAAGTAAACAGAATTCCAAAGAGAAAAAAGTATGCTATATATTGTTTCATAAATTATTAACTTAATACTGTTTCCATTTTTTATTACGGATTAAAATCTGGTGCATTGGTTTCTATAAAAACATGGTCAAGAGAATAAAACAAAGTATCGTTAGGAACAGTAGTTTGACCCTTATAAATATGGCCGTCTGGCCCCATGACATCTGTTAACATAACATCTTTCAAGTCTTCAATTTCCTCAAAAACAGCCGACACTCTCGACTGACCATGCAAATATTGAATGTCCAAATCTTGCCTTATTATGATCCCATATTTTGCCCCAGGTACCCAATGATCACCAACGACTAGATCAAGAACGAACGCACTTAGAACGTTAGGAATAACAGTCTTCCATTTTCCATATAACATTTGATACATTTCTATTGAATTATCAGTATCAATGTCAGCACCTTGATGGCAGGACAGAAAAACCATTTGCTTTATATTATGTCCTTTGCTCTTTAAATATTCTGCTATGCCTGCTGCAAATGCGCCTCCTTGACTATGACTAACCAAATAAAAATCAAGAACAGCACTTGAATGTGATATTAAATCGTTATAGTTATTTTGCGCCCAAGTTTTACCTGCGGCTTGCCTTGTAGATGCAACAGTCCATAACCAGTGCGCGCCATCTACAAATTTATTTTCCCAAGTAGTCAAGTTAAAGGAGTTCGCGGCAGCTAGAGAAAATGCTGTTGCATTAACCCAATAATCTTCCCCTCCTTTGTCTGGACCAGGAAGTATCGTACTCCAATGTCCATTCACAAAAATAATTTTGCTGCTATTATTAACTGTGGGGTTAGAAATATTACTGTTTTCAGGAATTAAATCGATTTGGCTTTGCAAATATTCTCTTAGTGTCATAAGATTTTATTTTGAAGAAAGGAAAGCAGAATAATGATTTATCAGATTATAAAAAATTAGTTTGAATTGATTTTTCAAAGAATTAGCTAAAAAAATTAAATTCAAACCGTTTGACCACCTTTCTTTTTTCTTTTGGTTCCTGCTCTCTGTTCTTTTTATTTCTGAAATAAAGAATCAGGCAAACGAAAAAAGAAATATAGTTAATCAGCCAAACATAAAAGAACCCGGTTACCATTTTTATTGTTTTATTCTAATGAAAATATCTAAACCAAGGTTAAACATTGCTATGATTTTGTGTAACAGTAATTTTGTCGTTTTGATAATCAAGCCATTTTTAAACCCCTTTAATCAAACTAAGGCACTGTAAAAATTATTTCCTTCAATCCATCTTAGATTATCTATAAAGGTGGTTAGAAGCTGTTATCTTTTTCAGTTGCTTAGATGTTCTCGAAGGTTTTGTTATTACTCAGAAATGAGTAATCATCTTTTCTTAACCT
>DATJDF010000153.1:0-2168 GCA_035497555.1 Arachidicoccus sp.
TTCCAGGGAGCCTGTCTGAACGATGTGGTTGGTCTGGTAGTTGGAATTACTGAAAGCCATGGATTTATTACTAAACCGGTTATTTGGCATCCTCTTTATGAGCTTTGGCTGTCCGGTTACATAGATGTCGCCGTTTTGCGGAACACTGGATCCATTTAATTGAGAAACTTCATAACCACTATAGGAAGTGTATTTGGCTGTTAATTTATTGCCGTTGTTAATGTTCCAGTCGATTTTGGCCAGAAATTTTGTGTTCTTGTTCTCAAAATTTGGGAAATTATCATAGGCCCCCACGTCATATCCGTATTTATCCTGAACAAAATCATGAACCGTTTTAAGATCTGCCAAAGTAGTGGAAGAAGGGTTGCCACTATTTTTTGAACCATCGGCAACATAAGTAATCCCTGGTATGGAGCTTTTCTCTTTCTCAAAGTTCACGAAAAAGAACAACTTGTTCTTGATAATCGGGCCACTTATGGAAGCGCCGACCACTGTGTTTTTATTCGGTGTTTTGGTCAACTCCTCCCCGTCTACTTTGTAGCCATAAAAATCCTGGTTGCGATAGAGGCCGTAGGCGGTCCCGTGAAATTCATTGGTACCGCTTTTAGTGACAACGTTGATTCCCGCGCCGGTAAATCCGGACTGGCGCACATCATAAGGCGCGATATTGACTGACACTTCGCTCAGCGCGTCAATCGAAATCGGGGAGCCACCACCCGGAGTCAAGTCATTACTGAGTCCAAAATTATTGTTCAGGTTGGCACCATCCACCTGGAGGTTATTGTACCGGCCGTCCCGGCCGCCAAAACTATTACCGTTAGCCTGAGGTGTCAACCTCGTGAAGTCAGTAATAGAACGACTGATCGTTGGTAATGCTGTGAGCTGTTTTGTCGTTATGATTGTGTTGGCACCCGTTTTCAGGCTTGCACCCTTTCTGACCTGCGCCTGGACCACCACATCCTGGTTGTTGGTGGCCTGGTCTTGCATATCGATGGTCATGTCATAGGTTTCACCGAGTCTTAAGGTGATATCTTCTACTTTCTGTGGTATCATGCCAACATAACTCACTTCCAATTGGTAAGGCCCTCCTGTACGAAGTCCCTGTAAATCAAAGAGTCCGTTCTCACGCGTGATGGTGTTGTAGATCGTGCCGGAAGGTATATGCACTGCTTTAACGGTAGCGCCTTGTAAAGTGGCGCCTGAAGCAGTAATGACCTTACCGCTGATGGAACTGGTCGTCACCTGCGCCATGGTAAATGCCGGCAAAAGCAGGATCACCAGTAGCCTTAATGATTGCCTGATTGTTTTTCTCAATAACATAATTTTGAAATTTAACTGCAAAGAAATAAAATCCCGTCTCAATTCGCTTTTTTGCCTTAATCGTTAATGGTAAATTAATAATGTAAAGTTGGTGTTAAATCCCCTAACTTCCTTTAAATGACCTTATATTAATATATACAAGTTAATAACATTTTAGATTTACATATTAATCGAAAAAATATTTATCAGTAGTCTTGTTTTTTAGTAGAGTAATACTATATTTGCAATGTCATAAAGCTTTTATCATTTTTTAAATATATAATATCATGTCTATAAAATTAGGCGATATAGCTCCTAACTTTCAGGCGAAGACGTCTATAGGAGATATAGATTTCTACGAATTCCTAGGTGACAACTGGGGAGTTCTTTTTTCTCATCCTGCCGATTATACGCCGGTTTGTACGACCGAATTAGGCGCAACTGCTGCTTTCCAATCAGAATTTGATAAACGCGGAGTAAAAGTGTTGGCACTTAGTGTTGACGGTGTTGAAAGCCACAAAGGCTGGGTGAAAGATATCAATGAAACGCAGAAGGTAGATGTTCAATATCCTATTATTGCAGACGAAGACCGCGTGGTTTCCAATCTGTATGATTTTATTCATCCAAATGCAATTGCAACCGCTACAGTGCGTTCTTTGCTGATTATAGGTCCCGATAAAAAGGTAAAATTAATTATCACTTATCCTGCATCAACTGGTAGAAACTTCAATGAAGTTATCCGCGTAATTGATTCACTGCAGTTGACTGCTAACCAGGGCTTCTCTACTCCAGCCAACTGGAATCCAGGCGAAGATGTGGTTATTTCTCCTGCAATTTCTACAGCAGATGCTATAGCAAAATTCCCTAAA
>DATJDF010000154.1:0-5765 GCA_035497555.1 Arachidicoccus sp.
GCAAGAAATCGCCATCATTGTGTCAAAATTAAAGGGCATTGATGAAACGATTGACTTCCCTGGCTAATTTGAAACAGGCACATTTATAAAACTGTCATTAAACCATTTTACTATTAATGGCGATTGTGCGTCCTTAATGGTTTCATGACTGACATCTCTACCCGTACCATAATTAATTTCCGAGAATGAATTTTTCAGCACATTCAGGACAATTAATAAGCGACTGCCCTTACTCATCTGTCTGCTCACCAACCTTGTTCTGCTGAAAGGTATAGATTCAATTTTTCCCGGGTGCAATAACATCCTTTGACTCATATCCTCTGCATAACTGGCACGCCCTACGAAGTACGACAATTGAAAGTATCTGCCATCGGGCATTACTTCATATAATGCTACGCATACATCCATATCTCTTTTATTAATCATTGCTTTCAGTACACCGTTAAACATTCCATTAACGGCTACCGGTTTATCAAACGGCTTAGTAAAGAAAAACAATCCGTTACTCCTGTCAAGGCTATCTTTTATAATAGGATACGGGTAGTAATCTCCATTACTGGTTTTACGATCAGCTAAATCAATCACTTGACTAATTGCGCCCTTTCTAACGGGCTTTAATTCTGAAAGGTCATAATTATCCCCTTTCCCATGGTTTGTTAAATACAGCCTTAATTGATGATCAGCCATTTTTTCTATCGAGGTCGCGTGTTTCCATATATTACTACCCATCACTTCATAATTGATCCTATCTTTCAGCATCTCAGGCTTCTTAGCTCCTTTCAAAATATAATCCAACCATTGGAAAGTAATACCGATGGTACTGATAAGTGACACGGGATCAACTTTATAATCACGTAATATCCGCACGCCACCTTGTTGTGTTCCAAAATGATCGTACGGCCCTATGATCAAATAATGAACGGCTCGGGGATTATACTTCAGATGCTCCAGCATATAATGTAGGCCGGATATCTGCCCGTCATCATAATAACCTTCAAAAGTCAATACAGGGATATTTATAGCCGAAAAGTCCTTCCCATAAGGCACCTGATCCTGCCAGTACTTATCGTAATCAGGATGCTTCAGCCAGCGTTGCAGTAAAGGGTTTGGTGTTCCATCTACACTATCAATCTTATTATACGCAGCGCCGCTGGCGTACCAGTTGTCATTCATATTACGCCAGCGATCGGGATTATAATATACTTCATTATCCAGATATTTATTACCAGTAACATAAAATGACCAACCATAATTGGCATTAATAAACACATTGTTTTCCATAGGTAAGCCTAATCCGGGTATGGCAGCTACATATGGCACAATGGTCTTAAGCGCCGGGTTGTGATACTTTGCGGCAGCCCATTGGGTAAATCCATTATAACTGCCACCATACATGCCTATTTTACCGTTGCACCAGTGTTGTTTGCTTATCCAAGTAATTACATCATTAGCATCTTTACCATCATCCTCATACGGAACAATCTTTCCAGGACTCCTGCCCTTTCCTCTTGTATAAGCAATTATACCCGCATAGCCATAGGCCGCCGGTTCAACAATGCGTGCCCAGTTACTGCTATCGGCATAAATCGTATATTGTAAAACAGCTGGCTGAGGGATATTTATACCTCTTTTTAATACGATCACGGCGTTAATCAAGACTCCGCCTTTGGTTTTTATAAGTTTATCTTCAATTGTATAACGCCGATTGCAATCTTCCTTAATTAAAGGTCCCGAAATAGCTTCTATACCTTCGTAAAGTTGAAGTGCATAATAGCTTCTGCAAAGCAATAAAGCGTCGGCAATGCTCAGACTGTCTCGTTTCCGGATTGTGATTAAAGTGTTTCTAAAATCACTTTTCAGCTCATCTATGCCATCACGGGAAGTAAATGAACGATAGCCCAGGTAGGCTCGTTTGTCGGATAGTCCTTTGAATAAGTTTCTGAATAATTGCTCATATACTGTTTTAAAGGAAGCTTTGTCTTTTAGTTGCGAGCGCGCCTCGATGAATAATTCATGTTGTAAGTATTGCAGATCTGTATATTCTGGCAGCTTTCGTAAGATGCTAATTGTGGCGTTTGCTTCTGCATACTTCCTTGCAATTACCTGCAACCTGAATAAATTATCCAAGTAGCTTTTTTGATCTTGCTGATCATGATAGCGCAATAAAATTTCATTAGCAAATTCAGGCATTTCCGTGGCGATGGTGATGCTATCTGTGGCAGCTATTTGAGGAAAATGAAACTGCTGCGCCAGGCAATAGTTACTTACAATAAGGCATAACATTGCCATACAGCGTTTACTGTTCATGTTTTTAGTATTAGATTTTAAAATTGTGATTTATGTTCGCCCCATATTTTTGAGCTTTACGGATTGCCTTTCAGACACTTTAAAGACGGCGCCTGTTTTTAGTAAAATATTCATCCGCCCTTCGGGAGCTATACTTATTTTATCAATAAAATGCAGGTTAATGATCTGTGCCCGGTTTATCCTGAAAAAAACACCCTTTTCAAGCTTTTTTTCCAATTGATTTAATGAACTTTTGATGAATACTTTTTTATCATCAAAATATAACCGGGCATAATTATCCAGAGATTCAATTAAATAGACCTTGCTCCAGCTGATAAAATGGTATTGATGTTGGTCTTTAACAAAGATCTGGCTTTCGGCTGTGACGTTTGTGGCTCTTATCTTTATCTGTTCAACAGCTTTGGCAAAGCGCTCCTCACGCACCGGCTTCATTAAATAATCAATAGCACTCACCTCAAAAGCTTTAACCGCGTATTGGTCAAAGGCGGTAATAAATATCACCAGCGGCACTTTATCCAATGATTCCAACAGATCAAATCCTGATTTTTCAGGCATTTGTATATCTAAAAAAAGTAAATCGGGCTGTAGTAATTCTATCAGTGTTTTTGCCTCATCTGCGTTTCTAGCTTCGCCTATTACTTCAAAATCTCCATAATTTTCCAGCAATCTTTTCACCTCATCCCTGGCAGTACGCTCATCATCTATAATGATTACTCTCGTCTTTTTCATGATCGTGGCATAACTAAGGTTGATAAAACATGCCCGTCCCCCTCATTAATAATATTTAATTTTGCCTTTCCTTTATATTGCAGCTGTAAACGTTCTTTTAAATTATTAAGTCCTAAGCCGTCAGTTTGCGTAATACAATTAAACTCGCCGGGATTTTGAACACTGATACTGATAAAATTATGTACCACGGCAATGCTCACACTGATGAGACCGCCGTTTTTCTGTTTGGCAACCCCATGTTTTATGGCATTTTCTGCCAGCGTCTGGACACTGAAGCATAGGATCAATTCATTATCGAAACAGTCATCAGCATCAATACAAAATTGCAAACGTTCTTCAAAGCGCAATTTTTCAAGTTCAAAATAATCTTTTACCAGGGCAATCTCATCCTTTATTGTGGTTAATAAAACCTCACCATCGTATAGCGCCGTGCGCAGCAACTCCGATAACAGGTCTATCGCCCTTCGGGCAGATCTAGGGTTTTCAATGACCAAAGCCTTAATATTATTCAATGAATTGAAAAGGAGATGCGGATTGAGTTGTGCAGATAAATTATTAAGCTGTGCATCCTTGGCGATAATTGCTAAACGGGCGTTTTCTTTTGCGCTGTTTATCTCCCGCTGCGCATAATGATACAAATGGTAGGCCAGTAGCCAAATAGCCATCAGCCTTATTCCAGCCATTAATATAGCCGCCCAATTAAGGGCAAAAAAAACGGAAAATGAAGTTACATTACCGGCCAAAAGCCAAAATCTGAAAACATAGCTCTTAACTATTGTTACCATCAGATACGCCAAACCCATTACAAAAATTGCCGGAATAATTCGCTTTAATAACTGGCTAAGATTGAGTTGTTGCCATTGATGCTTAGTTGCAAAATTTCGGTATAAATGAGTGATCGATACATAAACAAAAACATCCGAAAAAAACTGTAGCAGGCCAATAAAAATATTAAATCGTCCACCCGAAAAACCCAGATAACTCCAGTAAAGTGAAGCCAGCGACCAGCCGATAAACTGGCATTTCCAGTAAAGCGATATGGTCTTATTCTTCTTCAACTTGCTTTGTGCTGATTATAGATCAAAGTAACACAATAAACTTTATACTTATAATATAAAGTACAGGAACGAAGCATTTTGGGGATGAATGTGATGGGATTTCAAAATTTGCGCAACTGTCATCAAGGTCATAATGGTAACGATCACTTGATGTTTATCTTTTATGAGAATACCATCACTGGCAGTGTTTGCATGAAAAATCTGCAATAAATTTTGCACTCCTTTTTCTTTATAGTTGCTTTAAGGATAAGCTGGAACCAAAAAACTTCTTTATAAATTAGTTTCAATTTGTGACATTCTGTTTTTCGCCTGTTTAATCGACAAGTGCAATTTGCTCTCCAGCAATTTTATATCAGGCAATTTTGTTAAATATTTCCCAATTTTTATGTTGCTTTTTTCTAATTATAATAGTTCAATATGTTCTTCATTTTTATCGGAGCAAAGAATCAGTCCGATAGGCAAATTTTCTCCATTTACCATCTCATATTTCTCCAGCCATCTCAAATATAATTCCATTTGTCCTTTGTGAGCAGCTTCGAACCGACCTAGTTTGAGCTCGATTGTAATCATACATTTCAAACATCTATGAAAAAATAATAAATCTATATAATAATCCTCGTTATCAATAGTAATGCGCTTTTGTCTCGCCAAAAATGCAAAATCAGTGCCTAATTCGATGATAAAGTTTTGTAATTCCGCTAGAATGGAAGATTCCAAATCTTTTTCAGATTAATTGCCTTTTAACCTCAAAAAGTCAAGAAAATAGGGATCTTTGAATACTAAATCGGGCGTAAGCTGTTTTTCGTTTTTTTAATAGATCTAACTCTTCAATAATAGTATCTTCAGGCTTTTTACTAATTGCAGTTCGTTCGTACAACATCGAGTTAATTCTCTCTCTGAATGTACGAACGCTCCACTTTTCAAGTGTGCACATTTCGATATAAAACATACGTTTTACTTCATTCTCAATGTAAATTAGCTCTTTTATATGTGACCAGCTCAATTGTCTCCACAGTGTAGAGACAATTTGAAAATTGTGAAAAATAGTAGCAAATTGAATACAATGCCTTAGCTGTTTCTCGCTCCAACCTCTGCCATACTCATCCGTTAGTTGCTTGGACAAGATAACTACGATCTGTTTTCCGTATTCAGCCCGTTTTTCTTGCAATACTTCTACATTAATGCGTTTGCCGATATTCCACTATAATAAGCTCATTGTGGAATTAACAGTAACTGCTAATTGCTGTTTGCTTTCCTCTATAAGTGCTTTTATATCTCCAACTAAAGGTTGAATTTTCTCTAGGTCTTTACTCATTTATTATCTATTTTATTTTTTAATTATATAACTATCCTACCGTTTGGATTCCATTTGAACTCTCTTAGTATTTACAATAATTATTTATTGGTAGAACCCCTGATTTTACAAATGCAATCTCATCGTCTGCTGAGCTGTACTTTTTGTACAATTTATCATCAGATATATTACCTTCGTTAACCTATTCAATATAAGGGGGACATATAGCGCCGCAAAACTCCGATTAATATGGGAAATTACAATAAAAAATTGCACTTTTTAACATCATAAACATCAGATAACTAAACCGATATCATAATTTTCAATTTTTTATCGTTAGATCAAACCATGGCCGGCATTTACATACATATTCCCTA
>DATJDF010000155.1:0-12087 GCA_035497555.1 Arachidicoccus sp.
AACCTGCAGCCAGGAAGTCCGGCGGGCAGTTGAGCATTAACCGGGAGGAAGATAAAGGCCGGATGGATCCGGACTTTATGAATGCTGCCTTCCGTCTTAGAGAGGGACAGATATCCCCGGTAATCAAGTCTCAGATGGGTTACCACATTATCCAGATGGTGAGCCGGGCCGGTAATGATGCAATTGTGCGTCATATTATTAAGATCCCCCCTGTAACAGATGAGGAAGTACAGATCGTCAAAAAATCAATGGACAGTATCCGGGATTTACTGGCTACTGGTAAAATGACTTTTTCTGAAGCATTTAACCGGTACAATGAAGACAAAGAGGCAAAATACAATGCCGGTGCTATATACGGTGTGGAGAATTACAGTGCCGTTACAACATTTACAATTGACCAGTTACATGATAAAGAATTAGCAGCGCTTTTACCCGCCATGAAAGTAGGTGAATATTCCACATCGCAGATATTTACGGATCAGGCAGGGCGCCAGGGTGTTCGTATCATCTATTTACGGATGCGTACGGATCCACACAGGGAGAACCTGAAAGACGATTATGATAAAGTCGCTCAACGTGCACTGGCCATTAAAAAACAGGAGGCTTTGGATGGTTGGCTAACGACACACATGAAAGATTTTTATATTCAGATAGATCCAAGCTATGCACATTGCCCGGAACTCGTGCAGTGGATGCAGAATACCAATGAGAAGGTAGAGCACTATTCTTCAACTGAATTAAAAAAATAATGACAACTTTTTTATAAAAAGCCGCCCGGATGAACCGGGCGGCTTTTTTGTGCTTCCACTTTTATAATCTGCCGTAATACACTGAATCTCAGAAAGTAGGAATCCTTGTTTTTTGCTGTACTTTTGTACCTTTCATATACAGGTTATCCGCATTATGGCTATTAAAATTATTCTATGAACCGACCGTCCATGAAGTGCTTTTTCTTTTGGGTATGTCTTATGCCTACCTGCCTTTTTGCACAAATAACGGGCAGTCAGGCAAAGGGAAAAGCTGTCCAGCTTTCAGAGATTGGTTCCTTGGCGAATAAGCATTCAACGGCTGATTTACAACGAATTACCCAAATAGACTTTCTCCTCAGCAGGCTCGACAGCCTGCAAGTACGCCGGGATCCGGTATTCTTGCCGGGTGCCTATCCGTCCTATATCTTTCACCGGGAAAAATTCAGGAAAAAGAAAAAAGACATTACCATTTTCTACAATATATTAATTGATGCCACCCTGAGTCAGATCCGCGCGGCTATCCCTGCATCTTTTCAACCCAGGATTGATCAGTTACTCAGAAGATCTCAGAAGCTCTATCCGCGTTTTAAAAATGAGGCGAGAGGGTCTTATAATTTCTGGTTGCGTGATTCTGCCTACCGTTTTCCTTATTCCTGGTGGATTCCCCTGATCAAAAAGGACGGCGCCGTTCCGGATGATATGGATGACACCGTTCTCTCGCAATTTGTCTTACCGCAGGATTCATTAGAAAAGCTACACCAGCAAATGCAGCGTTACGCTCATGAACCAGGCCAGCGCCTGAAAACAACGGATCCTGCGTACCGTAAATTTGGCGCTTATTCCACCTGGTTTGGAGAGAAATTTCCGGTTGTATTTGACGTATCAGTACTCAGCAATATTTTGTCCTTTGTCCAGCACTATCAATTGCAGTGGACTAAAGTAGATTCTGCATCTCTCAGGCTGATCGTGGCCACTATAAAAAACGACGACTATATCCACCGACCACTACTGGTTTCCCCCTATTATGGTAAAACAGCCATTTTGTTATACCATTTTTCAAGACTTATGAAGCAGGGGCCTCTGCCGGCCCTCGATTCGCTGCGTCCGCGGTTAATTGAGCAAGGCCGCTATCTTTTGACACATAGCAAAATTTTCATGGAAAGAGTCATAACGGCGAACGCCCTCATACAACTAGGGGAACCAGCCCCTAAATTAATACTACCTACCGCCAGACAGTGGAAAAGTCAGGTGGAAAAGTCTGATTATGCCTTCTTTATCGGCAATATTCCATCTTATCTGCCAAATGGGATCAAAAAAATCCTGACCAGGATAAATGCATTAATGTATTATCATTTCTGTCCTGCCTATAATGATCTGCTGGTACTTCAGTACTTGGCCAGCAATGTGTAATCCATTTTTAAAGTCCCGCCCAATCCCCGGTTTTCTCCAACTTTTGTCCTAAATTTGCCGGGCATTTCAATTACAATTTTCTTAAAGATTCCAATGGAAATTACCGTAAAACACGCCGAAGAACTTCGTCTGACCCCAGAAGAGTTTGAACTCATTAAAGAAAAATTAGGTCGCAGCCCCAATTTTACTGAATTATGCATATTCAGTGCCATGTGGAGCGAACACTGTAGCTATAAAAATTCTATCAAATGGCTTAAGACGCTCCCAAGGGACGGGGGCCGGATGTTGGTAGCAGCAGGTGAAGAAAATGCCGGCCTGATGGATATGGGTGGCGGTTTCGGTGTAGTTTTCAAAATTGAAAGCCATAACCATCCCAGTGCCATTGAACCTTTCCAGGGTGCCGCTACAGGCGTGGGTGGTATCCAAAGAGATATTTTCACAATGGGTGCCCGACCGATCGCATCGCTTAATAGCTTAAGGTTCGGTAACCTGAAAGATAAAAAGACCCAGCGATTACTCGCAGGTATCGTCCACGGCATTGGCCATTACGGCAATTGCTTTGGTGTCCCTACCGTAGCCGGCGAAGTCTATTTTGAAGATTGTTATCATACCAATCCACTGGTCAACGCCATGAGTGTTGGCATACTTGAAACAAATAAAACGGTCAGTGCCATCGCCGAGGGTAAAGGCAACCCTATATTCTTTGTGGGGAGTGCTACCGGTAAAGATGGTATTGGTGGTGCCAGTTTCGCTTCTGCCAATATCACCGCAGAAAGTACAGAAGAATTACCGGCCGTACAGGTAGGTGATCCCTTCCAGGAGAAGAAATTACTGGAAGCCTGTCTTGAAGTACTGAATACAGATGCCGTAGTTGGTATGCAGGATATGGGTGCTGCAGGTATTATCTGTTCCACTGCAGAAATGAGTGCCAAAGGCGGTGTAGGTATGCATATTGACCTTGAGAAGGTTCCCACCCGGCAAACGAATATGAAAGCCTGGGAATTACTGCTCAGCGAAAGCCAGGAAAGAATGCTGCTGGTCGCGCAAAAAGGGAAAGAAGATCAGATCCTCAGGGTTTTTGAAAAATGGGATTTACCCTGTAGTGAAATCGGTTATGTTACAGATGATGGCCAGTTGAAGTTTTATATGAACGGTGAACTGGAGGCAGATGTGCCGGCTGAAGAATTGGTACTTGGCGGTGGCGCTCCACAATATACCCGGGATTATACAGCACCTGAATATTTACAGAAGATCGCTGCATTTAATAAAGACAGCATTGCAGATATCAAAGACAACGCTGAATTACTTTCGACAGCTGAAGCACTAATACAAATCCCGAATATCGCCAGTAAACGCTGGATCACTGTGCAATATGACAGTATGGTCGGCACAGCAAATACCCAGACGAATGCACCCAGTGATGCAGCTGTGGTCCTGGCAAAAGGAACGGGTAAGGCCCTCGCGGTAACAACAGATTGTAATAGTCGTTACGTTTATGCAGATCCTTATGTCGGCGCACAGATTGCAGTTGCTGAAGCAGCCCGCAATATTGTCTGTTCAGGCGGAGAACCCATAGGTGTAACCAATTGCCTTAATTTTGGCAATCCGTATGATCCGGAAGTATATTATCAGTTTGTCAAGTCCGTTAATGGTATGGGCGATGCCTGCAAAAAATTTAATACCCCGGTAACGGGCGGTAATGTCAGTTTTTATAACCAGAACCCTTCGGGTCCGGTTTACCCAACACCTACCATCGGAATGGTCGGCATTTTGGATGATATCAGTCAAAAAATGAGCCTTGACTATAAACAAAAAGGTGATTATATCTACCTGATAGGTGCAAGTAAAAATGATATTGGTTCTTCAGAATATCTGCATAAACTTAAAAAAGTAGAATTTTCTAATGTCCCTGCATTCGATCTGGATGAAGAATATAATTTGCAACAGACAGTTGCATCCTTAATTAAGAAAAAGTTGGTTATCAGTGCACATGATATCAGTGAAGGTGGACTGATGGTCACTTTACTGGAAAAAGGATTCAACAGAGACTTAGGTTTTGAAGTAGGTAATTATACTTCCATCAGAAAAGATGCCTTCTGGTTCGGTGAAGCACAAAGCCGGGTTGTCGTCAGTGTATCTGTCTCGTCGGCGGCTGCCTTCGAAGCGGAACTCGAAGACCAAAAAGCAAGCTTCAGCCGCCTGGGAACTGTCACAGATGGCGCTGTAATCGTAGATGGCGCCGATTGGGGTACCATTGACAGCTGGAAAGAAAAATACGATACAGCAATTGAAAACCTGATCCAGAAAATGCAGTAAAGCTAAAGCAGCGGCAAGGCTAAACAGTACTTTTCCAGGACCTGAAGAACCTGCACAGAAAAGATGACAACCCAGCCTTATGCAATTTGAAACCCATACACCAGCGCAGTGCCTGCAACCTTTCGTTAAGGCCTATATGGTTATTGAAAGTGACACAGGATCAACCAACAGGATTGTTCCAGACACTTCATTCGCTTTAGCACTGCGCCTTCGTGGAAAAATCTCCTATCTTGAGGGTCATCATAAAACGCCGCTCCCACCGGTCTGCTTTTCCGGTTTAAGAAAATCGGTCAGATTAATTGATTATGCGCCCGGATCGGCCGCTATCATTGTCTTATTCAAAGAAACAGGTGTGCCTGCCTTTTTCAAACAACCTTTATATGAACTCTTTGATCGTAGCGTCAATTTAGATTACTTTTTCCCTTCTTCAGAAATAGCCGCGCTAGAACAGCTTCTGGCAGAAAGCAGTTGCCACAGCGCCGCAATTACTGTTATAGAGGCGTTCTTAATTTCCAAACTTACTGGTCACAGACCTGACGCGCTTGTATCCGAGGCGGTCAGCAGAATGCATACAGCAAATGGCAATATCAGCATAAAAGAATTTGCCAAAACCCTCTACCTCAGTCAGGACGCTTTTGAAAAAAGATTCAGAAAAATAACCGGTGCAAGCCCCAAGCAATTTTCAAAAATCCTGAAATTGAACAGCCTAATACATCAAAAGTTCAACAAAACTTCGCTCTCAGATCTGGTTTTTGATAACGGTTATTTTGATCACGCCCATTTTATCAAAGACTTCAAGGTTTTCACAGGACAAACGCCCACAGATTTCTTTAAATCGCCGCATTTCTGGTAAATCAATGATTTTTTACAAGTTTCGGTAACAGCAATTCCTCAATTTTGCTTTTGGAAAACATTTGAAAATTTCATCTACTTGTTGGAGGTGGATTTTAATATGGATGCTCCCTTTTAATGCAATACTTGCAGGGATAATCCGGTTTGTCCAAATAATAATTATGAACCTTTAAAAATGAAAAAAATGAAAGAATTCATTTTACTCGTCCGCCTGCCCCTGGAGTATGGGGCTGACCAGGCATCGGCCGTAAGAGCACAGTGGACAGTGGTTACCGATCAGTGGAAATCAGATGGCCTATTTGTAACCAGCTTTGTTTTTCCAGGTGAAAGTCACATCATTTCAAATGGAGGCAACCTGTCTAAGGGACCTGCAACTAGTGACAACCGCAGACTTATCAGTTGCATTGTTCTGAAAGCTGCCGATTTAAAGACGGCCCTGGCACTGGCTAATAAATGTCCGGTATTAGCGCAGGAGGGTATGATTGAGGTCAGGGAAATAATGCCAAGGGTGTTACAGTAATCAGGTCATGAACAGGTACAAGTCAATAAAAGAAAAAGAAGGATCATTTGTTTTAGTCATCATACAGATGACCTGTCTTTTTTAAAATTTCCCAAATTCGTAAATGTTTTTCCACTTTTTAAGACAATTTCGCAGCTGAACTGCATTTAATCAAAATGTATTTATAGGTTCATCTTATTTAAAAAGAAATGTTGAGAAAATTTACGCTTTCCTTATTCATGATGGCTGCCAGCATGCCAATAATTCATGCTCAGTCCATAAAAGACACAACTGAAACGCCAAAAAACAGCCTGACACCGGCGCAAAAACTCATCGCCAGTTCGGGAGAGGATTTACTGACAGGGGGTAATGCACAGAATGCACAGACCGTAATTTCCGGGTACGGAGAACTTACTTACCAACACGACTTTGGCTATAAAACTTCCACGATCGATATGGCCCGTGCAGTACTTTTTGTGGGCCATCAGTTCAGTAAAAAAATCGCCTTTTTCTCAGAGTTGGAGGTCGAGCACGCAAAAGTGGAAGGAGGCGGAAGCCAGGGATCTATAGGCATGGAGCAGGCATATCTTAAATTCAGCCTCAACTCCAGACAATATATTGTCGCCGGTTTGTTCCTACCCAGGCTTGGCATCCTGAACGAGAATCATCTGCCAATTAATTTCAATGGGACAGAACGCCCACTGGTTGAACAGCTTGTCATTCCAGCCACCTGGAGAGAAATCGGTGTTGCTTTTTATGGACAACCCAGCACTTTGCCACTGACTTACAGTATTGCGATTGTCAGCGGATTAAATGCCACTAAATTTGAACATGGTAGCGGACTTCTGCATGGCAGAAGCGAGGGGCAGCTAGCCACTGGTGATAACCTGGCACTCACGGCTTCACTGAAGGCTTTTACCGGGAATTTCCAATTTCAGGTTTCCGGTTATATGGGCGGGACCATTGGACTGGGCGCCTATCAGGCAGATAGTCTTGGTCTTCAGTCGGGCACGTTTGGTTCCCCCATCTACTTAGGCGAGGCAGATATACAATATGATCATGGTGGCTTCTCTGCAAAGGCACTCGGCACCTATATCTCCTATCCGGATGCCAATGCGATTAACCAGGCATATGCCAATAATACACCTGAAGCCATGTATGGTGCTTACGGGGAGCTCAGCTATGATCTTTTGCACGGTATTCCGGTACAAAAAAATAAAAACAGACACCTACTCGCCTTCATCCGTTACGAAAACCTGGATTTGAATGCAGAGATCCCGGTCAGTGGTATTACAGATCCAACCCTCAAACAGTGGCATTTGGTAACCGGTCTAAATTATTTCCCCTTGCCTAACCTGGTGATAAAAGCTGATGTCCGTATAACGCATACCGGTCCACAAAACAAGTCGCTTATTATTAATCCGCCTCCAGTGATGCAACCCTACCAACAAAGCAATCAATTTTTGAACATTGGCTTAGGCTACGCTTTTTAACCAAATAAATATTACAAATGGAAAGACGAGATTTTCTGAAAAAGACTTGCGGTGCTTGCACCGCAGCCGGATTATCCATTTTTCTGGCAGGCACAATATTCGAGGGTTGTAAGACAACCGGGACATTGAGTATTTTAAAAACAACTGCAGATCAGGATGGAGCCGTACATATTCCTTTAGCACAGTTTGATCAGAGTAGTTTTAAATTAATCCGTATAAACGGGTATAGTTACGATATCGGTGTCCAAAAATTGGAAGGTGGGCAGTTTTCAGCCTTACTATTAATGTGTACACACGCAGGTCAGGCGCTGAACCGTTCTGGCGAAGGTTATTTCTGCACCTTGCACGGGAGTCGCTTTACAAAGGAAGGCAAGGTCTTAAAAGGCCCCGCCTCCAGTCCGCTTGAACACCTGGAGACAACTGTCAGTGGAACAGATCTGCTGATCACCCTGGACCCGGCATATGCTTGAAAATCCAGGAATATTTAATCTATTATTTTATTTATCCTTTTTTATTAATCAAACCCAACTTAAATTCATGAAAAGAAATCTTATATACGCCTTCATAGGCGGCACCCTTTCTCTTGCGACATTCGCCGGTTGCAGCAAATCAGATAGTGACAAAGCCGGCAACCAACTCCCCATTGAACAGCTACAGACAAAATCACTGGCCGACTTTGTAAATGTCATTGCACTGCCCACCTATAAGAACTTCCAGACAGAAGGCGCAAAATTAAAAGCGGCTGTTACGGATCTGGCAGCCAATCCTTCAGTAGCCAAACAAAAAGCCGCTCAGGACGCCTGGCGCGCTGTTCGCGTGGTCTGGGAACAAAGTGAGGGCTTTCTGATCGGGCCAGTGGATGATGACAATTACGATCCATATATGGACACCTGGCCTACGGATAAAAATGCACTG
Organism: Arachidicoccus sp.; assembly: GCA_035497555.1. Taxonomy (GTDB): domain Bacteria; phylum Bacteroidota; class Bacteroidia; order Chitinophagales; family Chitinophagaceae; genus Arachidicoccus. Next base: position 8,235 of record DATJDF010000155.1, read on the forward strand.
AATCAGCTGATCGCCGGTAATGATCCGCCTACAATAACCGTCGAATATTTAGAGGGGGAAACCAGTGAGGCAGAGTTGACCCTGCGCGGCTTCCATCCCCTGGAATATCTGCTATGGGGTGCTGATGGCAACCGGGATCCGGCTACCTACACCGAGCGGGAAAAACAATATATGGTCGCACTGGCCACCGACATTGACAACAATGTACAACGTCTGAACAAAAGCTGGAACGAAGATAATTACGGTGACAACCTGATCAACCCGGGCAAAAATGGCAGTGTTTATGATAACCAGAAAGACGCTATCAACGCCATTGCAAATGCATTAATTGATATCTGCAGTGAAGTAGGCGAGACCAAAATGGCCATTCCTTTTGAATCAAAGGATCCAAGCAAGTCTGAGTCGACTTATTCACATAATTCTATTGCAGATTTTAGAAATAATCTGCAGGGTGCCTTAAAAGTATATATCTGCAATAATGGACAGCAAACAGGCACTTCATTGAGCGATCTGGTAGCCGCCAATAATAAGTCTCTCGATGCACAAATTAAAGCGCAGTTTGAGGCCGCAATCAACTCCTTTGATGGATTCAGTGGGACAACTTTTGAAAACGCCATTACGCAGCAAGGGTCTATCATTCAAAATACCCTTGACCAAATCGAAGCACTTCAAACGACTTTACAGGATAAACTGATTCCCTATCTACAGACCTACCTGAAATAGCAATAAACTGCCTTTTGCATCATCTGTCATTTTCTTTTAACCCGCAAGCTTTTTCAGGACTTGCGGGTTTTACCATCGCATACTCATGAAAAAAATACTGGTTTTTATACTCATTAGCGCTTTTGTCTCCACAGGCATTCTATGCAGGAAAGCAGCGGACTTCCCCACTGAAAATATCGATCCTCGTCTTAGTGGTGGTGCCGCTACTGTCTTTTTGAGCAATTCCCAGGCCTTCGGTCAGATGATATCCGGACTCAGCACTTTTGATCAGTTTATTCATGAATTAGGTGACAGAACCTTTGAACAAACCTTTGTTTCTGCTCCCGCACCTCACTTCCCGGGTTTGGGGCCGGTATTCAATAACGTAAGTTGTATTTCCTGTCATCATAATGACGGCAAAGGCACACCTACGATGGGTGCAGTTACCTCCTCCCTTTTAACACGGATCAGTATCCCTGGAATGGATGCAAATGGCGGCCCGCTGCAGGCTGAAGGGTTTGGGCTACAGATTCAAGACAAGGCGAACAACGGCCCGGTAGAAGCAAAAGTAAAAATCAGTTATGAGGAAATCCCGTTTACTTTTCGGGATGGACAAACGGTGTCACTCAGAAAGCCTACCTATACCGTGACAGACCCCTACAGGCCGTTACCGGCTGGTTATATGACTTCCGTGCGTATGGCGCCGCCTGTTTTTGGACTGGGTCTGCTGGAACGTGTCAGCAGTTCCACTATACTTGCCCTTGCTGATCCTGCAGATAAAGATGGGGACAATGTCAGTGGGAAGCCTAATTATGTTTTTAATCAAATAACTGGTAAAAAGGAATTGGGGCGGTTCGGTTTAAAAGCCAATGTCCCGACTTTAATGTTGCAGGTCGCAAGCGCCTATCATCAGGACATGGGTGTCACCAGCTATCTATTCCCTGAAGAAAGTTCCTTTGGACAACCGCAATATATAAACGGAGGCAAAAATACGGATATGGCGGACAGCTTGCTGGATGCCACAACATTTTATATCAGTACACTAGCAGTTCCCGCCCGCAGGGATGTAACGGATTCAGGGGCAATTCGCGGAGAACGGCTCTTTGCTATAATCGGGTGCTCCAGCTGCCACCAGCCAACACTGATTACAGCAGTGGATGTGAGGCTCCCGGCGCTAAGTCATCAGCGCATACATCCATATACGGATCTCCTTCTTCATGATATGGGTGCAGGCCTTGCGGACGGCAGGCCGGATTATGATGCAACCGGTTCTGAATGGCGCACAATGCCTTTATGGGGGATTGGCTTATTTACAAAAATTAACGGCCAGGGATTTTATCTCCATGATGGGCGTGCCAGAAGTATTACGGAAGCAATTTTATGGCATGGCGGTGAAGCAAAAACGGCCAAAGATCGCTTTGTTCAGCTAACGAAAGGAGAAAGGAATGATCTGTTGAAGTTCCTCAATTCATTATAAAATAATCAGCCTGGACAGCACAGTAATACGGTCAGATAAGCTTTATTTTCCCAGGAGAAACGCCGAATTTCTTTCTAAAAGCCGTACCAAAGTGCTGAACGGAGCTATAGCCAAGATCCTCAGAAATTGATTTAATGGGGACACCCGCCAGCAATAAATCTTTCGCCTGCCCCAATCTGAATTCACTCAGGTAGCCAAACACACTATTATTGAAGATTTCACGGAATCCGTTTTTCAATTTGAATTCATTAATGCCCACAATTTTGGCCAGCTCGGGCACAGAAGGAGGTGTTTCCAGGTGGTTCAGCAGGTATTCCTTTGCCTGGTAAATGCAATCTCTGTCATAACCGGTCTTAATAATTTTTCCGGCCTTTTCACTGTTTTCCGGCAGAAAAGATTCTGCCTGTAGAACCAGGAGTTCCGTGCATTTGGATTGCAGAAACATCGCTTTAAGGCCGCCTTTGTATTTACAGTGTAAGATGTCCTGAATACATTGATGCATGGCCAGGGTAATTGGTCGGTTTTCCAGTGATATTTCAGCAAATTCCCCACTGTCCACCTTTTCTGCAAAAGCCTGCAAGCCGATAGTAGAATTTTTTGCCAATTCCAAAAAGCGGGATTTGGAAAAATGGATTTCAAAAAGTTGGTAACTGCCGTTTGGATCATAATTGCCTGTGCCGTCCAGATCCGGCATATAATACATATTATGATGATTGGTCTGGCTTATATAGGTATGCCCGTTAATATGATTCTCGAGTGTGCAGTTTCCCCTTAGTGTGAAATGCAATTCAACAAAATCCATCCGGTTAGCGGAGCGCATGCCTAATTCCCTTTCGCAAAGCACCATATCACCATATATAATATGTAAATCCGGCAAGCGTAATTGGGTAATAGAAGCTTCTCCGAACATAAAACTATAAGTTCGTTTGTCCTCTATTACAAAAGGACTGTTGAATTCGGGGTGGTCATCAAACCCGGATACATTGACCCAAGTCCCTGAACTGTCACGGATGATCATACCCATTTGCCTGTATTTTGATTTTTATTAATCGAAACTTTATCGCTTTTTAAGGCTTTATCCTTACCTGTCCACTACCATTCAAATTGTCCGACTCAATTATACAGGTGGATAAATGTAGAAACGGAAAACCAGTCCAAATTGATCCCGCTGATGTTAAACTCAATCCTTTATATGTCAATCTTTCCGTAAAAATTAAAGCACTTTTGTCAAAATTAAAGATTAATTCTACATAACTCATTACGAATAACGAAAACAAATGTCAAAATTATCTAAATGGCTGCGTGTCTCGTTAGAAAGGGCAAGCCGATTCTTTTTACCGATGGGTAAAATAGTCCGCATAGAAGATATCGCCCCTAAGTTAAAAAAAATCGTGCTCAGAGGGGATTTTACACATTTACCCTTTACGCCCGGCCTGGTTGTCAAATGCAGGATTGGAAAACTGCAGTTCCGCCAATTTACGCTATCCAGGTTCGATAAAGCCTCTGGCACCTGTGAATTGCTGATTTACCTTCAAAATGACAGTAAAGCCGCTGCCTGGGTTACTGGTCTTAAATCGGGTGACCAACTGCGTCTTTTTGGCTGGGCAGCCCGGCTACGCTACCAACCTGATTTTACAGGCCATGTGGCATTCGGAGATGAGACTTCCATTGGTC
>DATJDF010000156.1:0-10988 GCA_035497555.1 Arachidicoccus sp.
ATCATTTGCATATAGGGCCCACACCTCATAAAAAGCAGGCAGTTGATATGAAGGATCTGTATAGTTATAATTTCTTCCCTCAGGTGTAAAACAGATTTGCTTATGTTCGGTATTGATAATATTAAAAATACCGTCCTTTGCTCCGTCTTTTTCCCACATGTTGTCCAGGATAAAACGTGCTTCCTTATAATAATTTATGCCGGTAGCATTTCCCCATTTATTAGAAGCAAATAATAAATCCGTAATAAAATACAACTCTCCGTCTGAAGCAGTACCCGGTGAATTCTGCTTCATCGTTTTGGGATTGATGCTCCAGGCAAAATATCCCTTTCTTGGGCCGTTTTGGTGCTGCAAATATTTCTTACTCCATCTCCATATCCTGTCGAATACATCCTTCTTATCTAACTGAACCGCAATCATCATTCCATACGAAAGGCCTTCACTTCTGGCATCGTTATTTTTTAAATCACTTACATAGGCCATTGAATCCCCCACTTCAAAGTATACCTTGTTTATGCCCTCAAATAACTCATGATAAACCTGACCGATTTTTGCATTTATTTTAGTTTGGCTATACCCTGCCTCCTTGAGAAAATTATGGTATACATGGGTGTAAGCGGCTCCCCTATGTTGCTGGGCGACGGCGCCATTCATAATGAATAAAACCATGATTAGTAACAGTAAATGGCCTTTTCTGTCCATCAGATTCTTGATTTGCATATTTAATAATTTCATGACTCGTATTCAAAAACACCGGATCCTTATAAACGAACGGCGCCGGACCGGCTTTAAAATTTGTTTGCACGATCGGGTTTTGTGCAACTATGCGTGTTGATACCTCTTGTGACAACAAGAACGCGACTATCAGTTTTCATAAATAAATCCTATTCTATATTTATTTAAGATTGCATTTATTACAATACCCTGGTTAGTGTTATAAGTTCACCTGCACTTTTTCGCCCTTATAATTTATGACCTTGTCAGCATCAGATGAAAGCTTCAAACCGGATCCGCCATTGTGTTTCATTAATACAACCCTAAATTTCCTTGCACTTAGCATCCCCTGAAAATGTCCACTCTTCTTATCTATTGTTAACACCTGTGCATTATCATCCCAATGAAATTTAATTTCTGAGAAAAGCCCCTTTTCGTAGTCATAGTTATCATCCTCATCTTCATAAAGTGTAAAATCTGCATCTGCCCCAGGATAAACCCTTATTTCCAGATTGTCCCATTTTTTCTCTGTAGCATATTGAACATCCGGTCCCCAGGGGATAATCGTTCCGGCCTTGACATAAAGGGGCATAATTTCAATAGGGGTGGCCCGGTTAATATACTTTCCGCCTTTTATCAATTCCCCCGTCCAGAAGTCATACCAGGAAGCCCCAGCGGGTAAATATACTTTCTGACTCTTTGCATCCTTCTCTGTTACCGGTGACACTAAAAATGACTTACCAAACATATATTCTCCGCCAATATTATAGACATTTTGATCACGGTTAAAATCTATGGCCAGGGCACGCATAAAGGATTGGTTATGATTTGTAACCTGCCAGGCAGTACTGTATATATAGGGCAGAAGACTGTACCTTAATTTTATAAATTTTTCTAATACATCATAAATGGTTTCCCCTTTTTTCCCAAATTGATAAATTTCTCTTGGGATGGCGGTTCCGTGGGAACGCATCATTGGCATGAAAGTCCCGAATTGTAACCAGCGCGTATAGAGTTCCTGAAATTCAGGATTCATAGCTCCACCGCCCTTTACATAGCTATTTGCAAAGAATCCGCCTATATCTGTATTCCAATAAGGAAGGCCAGTCAACGAAAAATTTAAACCGGCAGGAATTTGTTTACGAAACGATTCCCAACTCGAAGTAACGTCCCCACTCCAAGTATTGGAGCCAAACCGCTGCTGACCTGCAAATGCAGAACGGGTCAAAATCATGACACGCTTCGCAGAAGTGGTTGCTCTTTGGTGATCATACACCCCTTTAATATGCTCTAAAGGAAAGGCATTGCGCACTTTCCTGTATACGCCCAAATGCGTTTTCTGATCAAAATCACTGTCTTTTTCATTCAGATGATCTGGCTCAGATGAATCCAGCCACCAGGCATCAACACCCAAAGAAAACACTCCTTTATTCAGATACTTCCAGTAAATATCTCTGGCTGCCGGATCGTATACGTCGTACACCTTTGCGCCACTTTTCGGTGGCCAGGTATCAAAATTAAGTAACATCGACTTTTTCTTAAATTCACTGTATTGCTTTGTCTTAGGGCCAAAACCAGGCCAGGCGACCACAAATATGTGCGCGTTCAACTGATGCACACTATCTATCATCGCTTTGGGCCTCGGGTAGGTACCATGATCAAAACTCATGGCATTCCAATTACTGTCCTTACCCCAGTATTGCCAGTCCTGAATAATCCCGTCTAAAGGAACATGGAGGGCCCTGTATTTTTTAACGACATCCAAAAGTTCAAACTGGGTTTTATACCTTTCTTTTGACTGGCTATAACCATAGACCCATAATGGCAGCATCGGCGCCTTTCCAGTCAAAAACCGCATCTGAGAAACAATACTGTCCCCATTATCTCCTTGCATAAAATAATAATCTACGGCATTACCTACTTTGGAATCAAATGAGGTTTCCTCTTTATCATCCATAAATAAGGTAGGACCATAGTTATCCCAATAAATACCGTAGCCCTTTATCGACTGAAAAAACGGGATAGCAACTTTGGTATTTCCCTGAACCAGCATATTTTTCTGGCCTCTTTGGTTTAAACGGCCATTTTGCTGTTGACCCAGGCCGTAAATAACTTCGCTGGTATCCAATATAAAAGATTGCTTTACATCAAAGGTGCTGACACCAGCATCATCAGCAGGCTTAAAAACGACCCCCGCATCTGATTCCGTGAGTAATAGATTATCGTGTTGCAGTTTATAAAAGCTGACTTTTCCAGACTTCTTATTTAGCATTACTTTCAGGGCGGAGGTTTCGAGTAGTATCGAACTTTCTGTTTCCTGAATCTTTTTAGGAATATGCGCATCGGGGCTTTTAATCACCGCGAGACTACTTTTCTTAAAGTCGACACCTTTGGGGTATTTGATAACCCTGATAACACCTGGGTTGTAAACTTTAAGTTCAATATTTATGTTATTAACAACTGCTTTTACGCCGTCAGCAGTTGCGACATGACTACCCTGGCCGTACAATCCCTGACATTGCAAAGCAATACCTAAAACGGTCAACGCAGCAATATCACACAACTTTCTCATTACTATTATCTTTTAAATTATCAAATACTTACACAGTCCGATCCTATATAAAATTCAATTAAATCCGCTCTTTATTGCCTGATGGGCAATGACCCCTTAATTTGCTTAATCTTTCCTGTTTTACACCAAACTCATGCGCAGAAACACAGCTAATAATTAATGACATTAAACATAATAACGATACCCCTAAAGAAGCGCCGCTCACAATGCCTTTATTGCACCTTAATAACCGCCTTGCCTCTCGTAACACCGCTTTCATTAAATGCATCCACCGTAAAATAATAGGAACGCAGCGCACTTAGGCTCCGGATGGTAACGCCGTGACCACCCAACACCTGGTAATTATGATAAAGCTTACTAGGGTCAGTCCCATAGCGGATATTGTAACCAACTGCATCATTATTTTCTTTCCAGGACAAGATTACCTGTACGCGGTCGTCCTTAGACCTGCGGACTTGTAAACCGTCCACCTCTTTGGGCGTACTTGCATTTCTGTTACCAAAAACCCGCAAATCAGAGAGTGCAAAAGTTCCGCTCGGGACATCTTTATTTGATAATTTAATAAACCTTGCCTTGACCGGACGAGTGAGATTGATATAATCATGAGATAAATCCATATTGTTATCAGCTTTATCAATCATTTCATGCCAGACTTTTCCATCTTCTGAGTACTGTAAGTTATATTGGAACCGCAACCCGGGCGCACGTCCAAATGCATCCGTGTTATTCTCTGCAAAATTGAGTTGAACGGCATTTACTGTGCATAAATTTTTCAGATCAATTTGGATCCACTCATCAGGGCCACCCGTCTTAGCACTCCAGTACGTCCTGATATTCTCATCTGTGGCCAGCGCTGCCTCATGTCCCGGTAGCGAGGATGATACATTAACCTGTTTTTTATAGGACAGCAGCATCCAGTTCGCGAACAGCTCACGGGGATCAGTGAATCTGAAGGTTGGCAAATAATAGGGGAAGTCTCCAAAACCGGTATAAGTCGTCATGACCCCATCCTTATCGAAAAATGTCGGGAACAGTCCGAGGCGTCTTTCAAACATATGCTTTTGAGAAATGGTCATTGTGGCAATGTGCCAGTAATTTCCATAATTATCTTTAAAAGTACTTCCATGTCCTGCGCCAGCAATGAAGCCCTCAGGTTTAGAAGAAAAAGGATTATCTGCTCCTAATTTAAAGGGACCCAGTGGACTTTTACTTACATACACGCCGTCACTATAGCTTTTAAACTCAGTACCCGGTCCTGCATATTGTAAATAATATTTGCCCTTATGTTTGGTCATCCATGAACCTTCGATCCAAGGGCTTCCGGGAAGTTCGTTGTGATCGCCTTTGCGTTCCCAGCCGTAATTCGTTGTATCACTTTTCAGAAGTGCCGTTGGCTTTCCCAGCGGATTAAAGGTTTTCTTGTCCAGTTCAACTCCATAAATAGGTTGAACATCTGAACATCCAAAATATAAAAATAACCGGCCATCCTCGTCTAGGAAGAGACAGGGGTCAGCGACCAAATTTAAAGGCAACCCTGTATTTGCAACGCTCCACTTTCCGCTTTTGGGATCCCCTGATTTATAAATCACCGGATTATTTGCGCCAGCCATAAAATACAGTGTATCTCCAATTGCTACTGCGGTAGGCGCATAGTCTTCCAGCGGCAAGTCTTTGGTCGTAATTAGCTGCCAGTTTTTTAAATCAGTAGAGTGAAAATATCCGCCGGATTTGGAGGCAAACAGATAATACTCCCCTTTAAAATTAACCATGGTCGGATCTGCTGCCTCCCGCCTTGAAGGAGTATCCAGGCAGAACCGGTAACTGAGGTTAATCGGGTTAATGATGGTCGAAGTTGCTTTACGGTTCAACGCGGGTGACTGTCCATACAGTAAAGCCGTGTTCATTAAGATAACCAACAATAATGTCAGCGGCCTCGTCCTCTGGTGAATCAAAAATAATCTATGCATAATTAAAAGACTTCTTTCAGTTAAAATGTATCTTTTACATTTAAAATACCGGATCCAAGGTTAAATATACAAATTCAGTCTTAATACCCGACTGGTTAATTGTACATTTTTGTTCCTGATCAGGGAGGAACGACTTTATCGCTGTTGAATAGCTACTATTCTCGGTCTAAAAAGGAGATTCTTTTTAAGATGCCGGACCCGGTCGACTTATAGCCGTTCTATAGTCGAGTCATTCCTTTTTATACTACTGTGCAACAAATGAATAAACCTGTCCAGGCTTTGTAGCAATGTCATAAAGCCAGGTTTTTTTAATTTCTGGTTCTTGTAGTGCTGCTTGCGGTGAAATAATAGGTTTTGCCGTCGATTCAAGGCGATAAAACGGATTTGGATTTTCACCGGATGCAATTGAAATACCAGTTCCATCAATAAAATTTAATACATTGGGCGTTCGTACCCTCAGGTTGCCACCAGCATTTGACTTTATTCGGATTTTTACAACTTTCGCATCTTTCCATTCTAAATCAACGATTTCAAAACCACCTAAAGCACGCAGGCCACTCACTTTACCATCGGACCACTGATCCGGCAAAGCCGGAATCAAATTCACGGCACCATCATCACTTTGTAACAGCATTTCTGTAATACCTGATACACAACCAAAATTACCGTCAATCTGGAAGGGCGGGTGTGCATCAAAGAGATTATTATAGCTACCACCACCTTCGGCCTTCGAACCCACTGGTGATAATTGATTCTGTATTAATAAATAAGCATGATTTCCATCCAGCATCCGTGCCCACCAATTGACCTTCCAGGCCATGCTCCAGCCCGTTGAAACGTCACCTCTTTGAATGAGCGTATTTTTTGCCGCACCAAATAGCTTGGGGGTACGGTAAGGGGATATCTGGTTTGATGGGAATAGTCCGAACAGCTGAGATATGTGCCGATGATGATCCTTAGGATCATCAAGATCATCCATCCATTCCTGCAGCTGGCCGTACCGTCCAATTTGCATCGGTGCCAAACGGGACCGCATATCTATTAAAGTATCAATAAAGGATTTATCCTTATGCAGGAGCTTGGCAGCGCGTATTGTATTGCTAAAGACATCAAATATAATCTGGTTACTCATTGTTGTCCCACCGTCAATGGAAGCTCCCTGATGCTCTTTGGGCGCATTTTCAGGCGACATATCCGGGCAAAGAATCAGCCAGTGATGTTTAGGCTCCTCCACCAGGAAATCTACATAAAATAAGGCCGCACCTTTCATAATGGGGTAAACGGATGCGAGGTAAGCCCTGTCCGCACTATAGAGATAATGCTCCCATAAATGTTTACTTAGCCAGCCGCCACCATTACTCCAAAGCCCCCAGAACGCACCATCCACGGCACCGGTCGAACGCCAGAGATCTGTATTGTGATGGGCCATCCACCCCCTCGCACCATACATTTCCCGGGCCGTCTGTTTTCCCATTACCGACAGGTCCTTGATCATATCTAAGAGGGGCGCATGCATTTCAGCGAGGTTCGTTTTCTCTGCCGGCCAATAATTCATTTCAGTATTAATGTTAATCGTATACTTACTATCCCAGGGTGGATACAACTTGTTATTCCATAATCCCTGCAACGTTGCGGGTTGACCACCCGGCTGCGATGAAGCGATCAACAGGTACCTTCCAAACTGGTAATAGAGTTCTACGAGTTGTGGGTCATTTCCTGTAGCAAAATTTTTAAGCCGAACATCGGTAGGCAGTTTAGCTGCCTGTGTAGTGCCAAGATCCAGTTTGACCCGGTCAAAGTATTTCTGGTATTCGGCAACATTTGCTCTTAAAATATTCAGGTAGGATTTTGAATAGGCCCTATTCAGGTATGCTGCCGCTTTCCCATTCTCGTCTCCCTGGATATCATGATAATTCTTAAAATTGGTTGCAATCGAAATATAAATAGTGACTTCATTCGCTCCTGTTATCCATAGAGCAGAATCTCCGGCCTGCAGCTTTCCGCCATCCAGTTTAAACCGGGCAATACCCTTGTAACGGACGGCGCCTTTTACGCTTTCATGGTCCATGGTTTTTCCAGAGATCGACAATTCAGCACCAGCCGCTGTAACCAAGGCATTTTTCTCCGGGGTGGTAAAATACGCCTTAAACGAAATACTTCCTTTTACATCCGCCGTTAAATGCATGACGATTACCTGGTCTCTAAAGGAGGAAAGTGTCTCCCTTTTATAAGTAACCCCATCTTGCTTAAAAGTAGTCGATGCAACCGCGCTGTCCAGACTTAAAGCCCGTCTATAGTTTACGTAATTGCCTTTGCGGTTAAAAGCAAGCTTCAGTTCCCCGACAGGTTCATACATTTGCCCCTGTGAAGATTTGCTTATGATGGCTTTATTAGTAAGTGTTTCAGCGGCTTTGTAACTTCCCTCAAAAATAAGTTTTCGAATCCGGGGAAGTGCTGTTAAAGCCGCTGGGTTGTCATTTTGATTCGGACTGCCACTCCAAACCGTGCTTTCGTTTAGCTGGACCCTTTCTGTATCTACATTGCCGTACAGCATCGCCCCTAATCTTCCATTGCCAAGGGGCAACGCATTTTCCCAGGTATTACCTGAAGGGTGATCGTACCAAAGATGCAGCCTTCCATCATTTTGCGCATAACAGGGTACTGACATAAAAAGAACGCTTACAAATATAATTGCCCGCATAATTCAATAATTTTAAACAAAAAGTTTCAAAGCCTGTAACTGAAATTTGAACTGTTAAGGTATCAATTTTTGCATACTTGTAAACGCCGATTTTTCAAGTAACGGGCATTTTGGAAATTATTACTTCAAAACACGTACATCGAAAATTCGGCCGGTACCCTGTCCTTCTGCATCCGCAAACTTCACGTTTACAGAAGACAGCTTTCTGAATTCTGGATCGACCGGATAATCTAACGAGTAAAATACGCCCTCTTTTACTGTTTTGGAGGACAATTCCGGTAGCTGCTTATTGTTAATATATATCCTCAAACCTCTTAATCCGCTTTTTCCAAAATAAGCAACCCTCAGATACCTGGCACTCGAATCGATCTTCAAATTGTAGGCAAAATAACCATTTTCCGCAGACCGCCAATGCCGGTTCTTAAAGACGCCTGTTACTGAATTTTCACTTTGGATAGTATGATCGATTTCAGGTTGTTGTTCTCCCGGCGTCACCTGGTCAATCGTTGTCAACGACATCCTCATGACTTCACGGTCTTGCTCGGCCAGCGCCTGTTCTCTTTCCTTTACTGCTCCGACCTGTGCAACCGGCCAGTAAATCATATACCGGCTATCATGAATATCAAAAAAGGGCACCAGCTTTAAATGCCTGCTTCCTGTATAACCTGCTGGATAAACCAATGGTGGAACGTTGAAAGTCATCGGCTTTCCGTTTACGGGAATCAGTTTCAGTTTTTTATTACTCGTGCTGTCTATTTTTAGTATTGGCGTCTCAGCAAGGTCATAAAGCGGACCTGGGGCAATATGGTCAAACCTGCCACCATCACCCTTCGGTTTTACAATATCTGTCGTATCGGTGACTGCGCCCAGAATAACCGGTCCATGTTCAAAACTTACCCATCCGGAATTATCCGGAAGAGGTATCATCCGGTCTTTCATCGGAAGCGCAATTTCAATATGGTCTTTATCATGCCAGATTCTGTGAACTGGTGCATAACCAGCCTTATTCACCACAGCTGCAACTGGCTTCCCATTGATCTTTATTACCAGGGGCCCTTTTAACCACTGCGGCCTTCGGATATAAAAGGTAAATTCTTTATTTTCCTTTAGGTTGATATCAACGGAAGTATTGGCATCATAGGGGAAACGGTTTTGCTGTGTTAAACGTATGCCCTGCTCTTTCCAATTCAACTCAGATGCGACAAATAAATTCAGGTAAAGGTTCTTACCCTGATGGGTATAAATCATTTCACCATACTTACCGTGGTTTTCCATTCCTGTACCGACACAGCACCAAAAATCGTTATCCGCAACAGAATAGACCCTGTATTCCCGTGGGCGGACAGGGGTAAAATACACAAATCCACCTTTACTCCTTCTTATAGTGGACAAAATGTGGTTATACATCGTTTTCTCATAATAATCCATATACCTGCCGTTAGGACTAGACAGGAAAAGGTCTTCCGTAAGTTTCAGCATATTATAGCTATTACAGGTCTCGGGGCCCTGGACAGATTCGATCATCGATGAAAAATCATCAATGGGGTTAAAATGCTCTTTGACACTGTTACCTCCAAAAGAGACCGTTCTATGGGTCACTACCGTATTCCAAAAGAAACTGGCAGCTTCGCCATAAATCGAATCCTTAAGGCTCTGGTTCGCAATTCTTTCAAAACCTATAATTTTTGGAATCTGCGTATTGGCGTGCAGTCCAGTAAGCTTATCTTCCTTATCTGCAAGCGCATGAATAAAATCTTTCTGACTAAACCTTTTTGCCATTTTCAGATAAACAGGGTTCCTAGTAATTGAATATACATCGGCAAATACCGCATTCATCCCGCCATACTCCGTCTGAAGCATCTTTTGCATTTGCATATCCGATAATCCGGAAAGCAAATCAACGGCCCAGTCGCTAAGTTTTATCAAAACAGTTTTTGCCTGTTGGTTATTCCCGATTTCATATGCATCTCTTAAGCCTGCAAACAACTTATGCAGGTTATACCAAGGCACCCACTTTTTATAAAACAAACTAAAATCACCTGTTTTCACAAGTGCCCACATCTTCTGACCACCGGGCACACCGCCTATATAGCCATTTTTTGCATGCTCCTGACATCTGGCCAGCTCACTTATCATATAGTCCAGCCTTTCCTTGCATTCTTTATCTCCCAGGGAAGCATACATTTGGGCGAGTGCAGTCAAATAATGACCCGCTGTATGCCCGTCAAGGCCCATACTTTCCCAATTCCCATAACTCTCGGCTTTAGCAGGTAACCCCGCCTCCCGGAGGTAAGGCGCTAAAAGCCGGTCAGGGTCCAACTGCATCATGTATTTCAAGTCCGCTGTTTCCGCCTGCAAAAACGGACTTTCCAACAAACGGACCTCATTTAAAGGATACTTTTGCTGGACCGTACTTTGCCCCGCTGCAGTGGTCAAACCAGCTACCACAAACATTAATACACCGCCAAAAATCACAGATGACTTCAAAATTATTCAGATTTTATCATTAATTATTCATTGCGTTCCCTTTCAGATTTGAATTATTATCCAATTCTGCCTGAGGGAAAGGATAATACATTGCTCTTGGCGTCCATCCGAGCTTCTTTAACGGCTCAAGCCACTGTGGGTCCGCCATACCCCATCTCAGAAGGTCAAAGTAACGTAAATATTCACCACAGAACTCCACATAACGCTCGTGCGCTATGATATTTTTTATCGTATTTAAACGCACTCCATTTATTACCGTGTCTTTCGCCAGTAATTTATCCACATCGGGAATGGTTCCGGGCGAATGCTGATACCACAATTGAGGTTGTTCCGAGGGCACAACATCGTTTGCCCTGGCGCGCACCATATTGATATATTTTTTAGCTCCCGGTACATCTCCCGCTTCATTTAAGCATTCAGCATACATCAAAAGTACATCGGCATATCTGAGAAGCCTGTCATTAATTCCATCGTCAAAATCAGCCACCTGAACATCAGGGCAATACTTCCTGGTTCCATAAAGGTCTTTGTTCGTTGCCAGATGAGC
>DATJDF010000157.1:0-24411 GCA_035497555.1 Arachidicoccus sp.
GTACAGTGGTTGTTACGGCTTTAGTACCAATTACCTTAAAAGGGGATACCACAGAGTATAATGCAGATGCATTCGGGACCAAACCGAATGCCACAGTAGAGGATCTTCTCAAAAAGCTGCCAGGTGTAGAGGTGGCAAAAGACGGGACAATTCAGTCGCAGGGTGAAGCGGTTCCAAGAGTGTTTGTGGATGGTAAGCGTTTCTTTGGCAATGATCCTAAAATGGCTACCCAGAATCTTCCCAAAGATGTAGTGGATAAAATTCAGGTATTTGACGGCAAAAGCGATCAGTCAGAATTTACAGGTTTTGACGACGGCAATACCATCAAAACGATAAATATCGTCACAAAAAAGGACAAAAGAAAGGGGTGGTTCGGAAAATCTTCCGCCGGGATTGGCAATGATGACGCCGAGTTTAAAAACGGCCTCTATAATGTAAATGCCCGGGTTTTCAGGATGGATGGGGATAAACAAATAGGCTTTCTGGGACAATTGAATAATACGAATCAGCAAATGTTTACCCGTGGTGGTGGTGGCGATAATAATGGTTTAACCAAAACAATGGCTGCCGGTTTAAATTACCGGGATAAAATGGGTGAAAAAACGGATTATTCCGGAAGCTATTTTTACAACAATACGCATCAGGTGCTGTTGAATAGTACTTTTGCTCAAGATCTATATAAAGATGATACCATACAGCTCTCTGATAGAAACAGTCAAACCATAAGTGATAATCAGAATCACCGTTTTAATCTGAATATCGAAACAAATTTTGACTCCAGTAACAGATTACGTATCCGTCCGGATTTCAGTTATACCAAGGGAAATAATTTAAGTAGCTCAAGCAGTGATATCCGCCGCTATATTGGAAATGACACAACTGGGATCAGCCGTTCAACATCTACGAATTCAAGAGAAAATAGCAGTTATAATGCATCTGTTGGAACAACTTATATGCATGCGTTTAGTAAAAAAGGTCGTTCCATTACCCTGGATCTGCAATTATCTTCCAACAGGAATGAAAGCAGCGGGACCAATTTTGGCAATATTTACAACTATCAAACTGACCATGATAGCCTTACCAATCAGCAGTTTTCCTCGGTAAATGATTCGAAGTCTATCAATACGACACTCTCCTATACAGAACCCATCGCCAAAAATCAATTACTGGAACTGGAATTTGGCAATTCTTACCGTAAAACAAATTCGGACCGTAAAACCTATAATTACGATTCGACGACAGGCAGCTTTACTGAAGTCAATCAGTTTCTGACCAATATGTATGAGAACACCTACCAGTCCAACCGTGGTACATTAAGTTATATGTATAATGACGAAGCACTGCATATCAGTGCCGGTGCAGGGGTGCAACTGGGACACCTGGTCAGTGATAACCTGTCTAAGGATATACATTTAACACAGGATTACGTAAATTTATATCCAACGGCTTCCATGTCCTATAAATTTTCCAAAACGCGCCGTTTGCGTTTTAACTACCGGGGCCGTACCAATCAGCCGAGTGTACAGCAATTGCAACCCGTTGTTGACAATTCCAATCAGTTGCATATTACGACAGGTAATGCGGACCTTAAGCAGGAATTCAACCACAGTTTCCTGCTTCGGTATACCAATTTTGACCGGGAAAATTCGAAGACTTTCTTTGCAACACTTAGTGCCGACATAACCCAGCATAATATTGCAAACGCGATATACCGGCTTCCAAATGGGGGCGATTCCACGATCCCGGTAAACCTGAACGGGTTTTATAATGTAAGTGGTTATCTGAACTGGGGATTTCCGCTGGTTACCCCTAAATCCAATCTGGATCTCTCTACGCGCATAAGTAACAGAAGATCTGTAAGTCTAATTGATGATGAAAAGAACTATACATATACCACATCTTTGAGTCAGCGGATTAAATGGTCAACCAACCTGTCTGAAACTGTAGATATCAATTTCTCCACGGACCCAACCTATAATATAGCAAAATATAGTGTCAACAAGAATCAACCGGGTAACTATTATTCGCAATCCCTGTCTTTTGAAGGCACCTGGTTTTCTGAGTCTGGTTGGGAAATTGGATCCAATTTTGATTATTCATTCTATGCGGGCCTGCAATCAGGTCAAAATACGTCCATTCCATTATGGAATGCCAGTATTGCTAAATTGTTTTTCAAGGATCATTCAGGCGAATTGAAGTTGTCTGTTTATGACTTACTGAACGAAAATAAAGCGATCAATATCACTCGAAACGATAATAGTATCTCTCAGACACAAAGTAATGTTTTACGGCGCTACCTGATGTTGACTTTTACCTACAATCTTAAACAATTTGGGGGCAAAAGAGGTGGGCGTGGTGGCGACCGTCCATGGAATGGCGGTGGCGGCAGAAACGGTGGTGGATTTGGTGGAGGGGGAGGTCGCGGTGGACGTGGTGGTGGCGGCGGATTCTGATCCGTCGTTTAGGATTTGCAGGGCGTCATTTTCCAGTCAGACAAAAAGAAATAAGCTTTCCAAGTCGCAGGTTTGCAGCTGATTTTTCCATAAAATGATATATGGAAGATATACAGTATGTTATGGACCGGGTTAGACCTGATCTGACGAATTACAGGTGGCATAGTAATTGAGTCCTATTTATCAGGACGCAGTCATTACATTGATCCGCTCAGGCAATGACCGGCCGTCATTCAGACGCTTCGTCCGATAAAAAAAATTAGTATGTGGCAGGAAAAAGAAAATAAGCTATTCAGGACATTTACCTTCAAGAATTTCAGCGAAGCATTTGCTTTTATGACGCGCGTTGCACTTGCTGCTGAAAAAATGGATCACCATCCTACATGGACCAATACATGGAATAAGGTGGAAATCTGGCTCAGCACGCATGATGCTGGCGATATCGTTACGAAAAAAGATCATGATCTGGCAAAGGCAATTGATGGATTTATGGAACCCGCATCATAATAGTTCGTTCAGGAATGCTTCCAGTTTGTTCCCCTCAGTCTGTGCAGGCTTTAAAGCAATGCCCGACTACCCCCTGGCAGACTATTAGCCAATTAATTCAATGCATTGACGTTATGCGTTCTTTGCTGACTGCTCAGGAACAACCATTACGGGTACTTTTGCATGACGCACGATGTATTCTGCAATACTGCCTAATAAAAAATGGGCAATACCGGTGCGACCATGCGTACCTAAAATAATTAAATCGGCACCCCATTTTTCCGCAGATACCAGAATCTCATCTTTGGGTAATCCCTCGGGTGTCATTTGTAGGATCTGACCGGCCCGGCTAGGCCTACCGTAAGCCTCAATGATTTTATCCATTGTATTGCAAGCCTGCTGCTCCAGAAAGCTGCCTCTTTGAATAGGAGTTATCTCTAAATCTGTATGGATAATCTCCTGGCTTCTGTCGATGACGAATACCAGTGCGACAGGTACCTGTATCAGGTCGGCAAGTTCAAGGCCCTTACGTGCAGCCTGGAAGGAACAGGGGCTGCTGTCTACTGCAATGAGAATTTTCGTGTATGCCATAATCCTGCTTTTTAAGGGTATGGTACAAATGCTTCCTGCCATTTTCTTATGACAGAAAAGGACTACCTAAAATTAAGCTTTTTATATAAAATTCATGTTTGAAAGCTTGTTAAAGTCTGCTGGACCGTCTGTTTAACTGCTTGCAGGAACTTAGGATCTTGATAGTATAAATAAGGCTTATTTTATCAGAACGGATTGCACCGTCATCGCGATGCCTACCAGTGCCAGTCCCCAGAAAATATAGCGTAGAAAGGCACGCTTTGCCAGTTTATGGTTTAGCAAACGACCTAAAAAAATAGCAGGAATAACGGCGGGAAGTGATATGAGGTAATAATGACCCACTTCAGCAGTGAGAAGGCCCTGGTAACCATATCCAATCATGGTTAAAAAGCTGATGGGTAAAAAATAGGCCTGTAGTGTCGCCCGGAATTGGGCTGCGCTCCAAAGACGCAGGTTTCCGTAGGCGACTAAGGGTGGCCCGTTGAGACCATAAGCACCACCTAATATACCGGAAAGTAGGCCACAGATCTGTAACCAGCGTCTGGGACTTTGAACCGGTTTAGAAAGCTTTTTATTGAAAAGAGAATAAAGACTGTAAATGCAGATCAGTAGCCCCAGTATTACTTTGGTCAGGACAGTGGGGACATACAATAAGAGTAATAGGCCGACAGGAATGCCAGGCAGTGCATATAAAATGAGTCCACCTGCCGATTTAAAGTCAACTTTCTGATGGTCCTGGACCATAACGATACCTGCCACTGTAATAGAAATAAGTACGCCTAATGGAACGGCTGTTGCGATGGGCAGAAAAAAAGAAAGCAATGGTACTGCAATGAGCGACTCCCCAAAACCAAAAGTGGACCGGATAATAGTTGCGAAAAGAACGATTGCTAATAAGAAAATAATAGTCCACATGAATTTGAGACGATTTGAATGGCTTTATAGATTTTGCCTGAATACTTCGCAGACCTCCGGGCTCTGGCAAATATAAGCAAGCTGCCATGAAGGACATACGGATACTGCAATTAATTTTGTCTTCTTTTTCAGTTTATTATTTCCTTACAAAATCGAAATAATAAACCCCCGGTGAACGGGGGTTTTGCTTGGAAGCAAGTAAACACAGATATTTAGCGGCTGCGTGCTACTATTTTAAAGTGCTTTCAGATTAAAGCCACGCAGCTGAAATCCGCCTGTTTCAAAAATTATTTTGATAGGGACAGCGCCTTTGGAAAGTGTCATTATTTGCGGTGCACTTTCTTTGAAACTGTTGGACGGTGTACCGTCTAGTATGAAGCTGCGGGTGGTTGCTTCAGTGCCCGCCTGGAGCCTGATCTTTCCGGGGAGATTGCCTGGCTGGTAATCAAAAGTGAGTTGGTATTTGCCGGTTTTTAGCACCTCAGTTGTGAACTTCAGCCATTCTCCGGCTTCAATATGAAATACCACGGGCCGGGAACGGCTATCATAACGGATGTCCACCCCATCATTGCGGTATTTATGGCCGCGGTTGCCCTCTGTTTTTACGCCGGGGGTATATTGATACCTGGCGGTGTCAAGGTCGTTATAGGCGGTGCCGTTAGCCCCCAGATCATAATCGGCTGCCTGAATAAAAGTATCCCCGGAAGTGATACGGTTTGGCTTAAAGGGGATGGAAGTATTTTGCTGCACCTGACGAAACATGGCATCGATGACATCTCTGTGATAGATATTGTTTTTCAACTGAATATTACGCAAGAGTTCGTTTAGTATGTTTTGGGCAGATACTTTGTCCGGTTTAGGCCCCTTGTTTTCACAGAAGTCAATAAAGGACTGATAATGCGCAGGTATTTTTATTTCCAATGGGTTATTGATACCCATTTTTTTTAACTGCCACCAGGCCCAGCCAATATTGTTATTTTCCATCAATTTAATAGTACCGGTAAACCAGTTATTGGAATTTTCCCCTGATTCTCCTAACCAGAGCGGAACATTGTATTTTTTCCGGTAGTCCAGGAATTTGCGGATGGTCGCCTGCGTCGTAAAATTGCCATATTTATGGAAACTCAGGACCGTGTTATCATCCCATAAGGGAAATAGGCCGTTATAATTATTGGCAAAGCCGTTACCTTCTAAATAGATAATATGATTTTGATCCTGTTTTCTGATAGCTTCTGTAATCCGGATAAACAGATCACGAAGTGGCTTATTGGTTTGTTCTTTTGTGCCCCTGATATCTGTCGAATCATCAAAACCCCAATTGGTTTCATTGAGGATGTCATATCCACCAATATATGGCTCATTCTTGTACCTTTTAGCGAGTTTAGCCCATAATGCGACCGTTTTGTCCTGATTGGCCTTAGATTGCCATAAAGAGGGCTGATCCGGATACCGGTCACTAATTGGTAAATCACTTCCCTGGCCACCGGGCGCTGCATGTAAATCTAATATCAGATAAATATGTGCCTGTTTACACCAATCCAGCAAAGAGTCGATCAGGGCAAATCCTTTGGGAAGCCAGGTGTTTTTGCCCGGCACCGGTTCCTCGGCTACGGGTAGCGTCAGTAATCCATAATGCATGGGTAATCTGATGGCATTAAATCCCCAGGCGGCCATTGAATCGATATCTGCCTTCTGGGTATGAAGATTCAACCACTGATTATAAAAATGATCCGCAGCTTCTTTACCTACCATAGCCGAGATCTTCTCTTTTATTTTATGCTGCTGGCCCAGAAAACCCAACCGGAACATATACCCCTCCTGTAGCATCCATCCGCCGAGGCCCATGGCACGGATAATAAAATTTTTATTGTTATCATTTTGCAGATGCTGGCCGTTTACCCTTAAAAAGCCCTGCGCCTTTAACAGGTGGCAGCTAAGGCAATTAAGCATAAGGGTCACCAGACCGATAGACATCAATTTGACGGCAGGTTTGAAAAACAGTTTCATTTGCATTTTTACTGATTTAAACCAGCGGTATTGTAGGAGCCCGCTGGTTTGTGTGTATAGAGAACGTTGACTTTTAATTATTGCGCTTATTATACCGCATGTTTAATGTTTTTTTTCCTGGAAAATACGAACATAATCGACTTCCATGGTTTGTGGAAATATGGACGAGTCAATGCCATTATGACCGCCCCAGTCACCGCCCACTGCGATATTCATCAGTAAGTGAAAGGGCTGATCGAAGGGCCAGCCGGCGGATCCCTTGTGTTCATTTTTGAAACTGTATTGTAATGCATCATCCATAAAAAATCCCATTATCTCCGGTGTCCATTCCAGCGCGTAGGTATGAAACTGACTGTAAAGGGTAGGACAATAAACGCTTTTGGATTTCTGGGTATGGATGACATGATTGTATTTTTCTGTGTGCACCGTGAAGAAAACAGAATCTGGCATATAGCCCACATTTTCCATCAGGTCGATCTCGCCGCTTTTGGGCCAGCCACCATACTTGTTATTATCCGGTAAGAGCCATAAGGCAGGCCATAAACCCCGACCGCCGGGTAATTTTGCCCGGATTTCTATACGCCCGTACTTATATCCTTTTTTCATAACCAGCCGTGCAGAGCTGTAGCCTTTTGGTGCTGAAGGATCCTTTAAGGCTCTTATATAGAGGCGTCCGTTACGAATATGGGCATTTGCCGTGTCTGCCTTTGTATAATCCTGCAATTCATGATTGCCCCAGCCGCTGCTCCCTGTATCGTAAGTCCAGTATTTTTCATCTGGCAAGCCGGGGGTATTAAACTCATCACTGAAAATAAGTTCCCGCTGGCCATAAAGCTGCTGATAACGTTTAGATCTTTCAAAAACAAGTTCTGGTTCATTTGTAGTGATGACATCAAAGTTGTTTGCGAGTAACCAGTCGATAGTAGCTGTGTCATTTACTGTCCAGGCATTTAAAATGATACCGAGTTTTTTGGCGGACTGTATCCAATCCGGATGCTTTTGGAAAACGGAGTAATGATAATCAGCGCCGCTAATCCCGTCTTTTTTCAAGGTCTCAGGTGATTTGTCCCCGTTAAGGTATTGCACCGCTGCCTTTGGATACTCCTTATGGATCGCGAGTAGTACATTATAATCAAAACTGATAAATATAATCTTCTCTGTAGCCTTAAAGCGCTTTACCAGTTCCAATACTTTATTCGTTGTTTTTATAGCCCTGGCCGGGCTGATAACAGAAGGTTTTATCTCTAAAACCAGTTTCGTCTGCTGCTGGCCCAGACCTGCTAACAGGTATTGGCGCAGGGTAGGCAGCGATTCCCCATTTGCGAGCGGATGTTTCATCAATTGTCCGTAAGTTACCTGTTCAATTGTATCACCGGAATAAACCGGATCATGATTTACGACAAGACTGTCGTCCGCGGTTAACTGCACATCAAATTCTGATCCCATGCAACCCAGCTTGATGGCCTGTTGTAAGGAGGCAATTGAATTTTGTGGCAATGTATTTGTCTTCCAGGCACCTCGATGGGCGACCACTATGTTTGACTGTGCGGCCAGCGCACCACAATTTAAAATGAAGATGCTCAACAAAAAGGGGGCAAAAATTCCGCCTTTTCTTTTTCTTTTACTTGGTTTTACCGGTTGCATAAAAAATCAGGATTTAGGATGAAGAAGTTTTCACTTACCAGACAAAGGTAGCAACTGCTCCCGGATCTATGGCTGCATGAGCGACTTTCCCTTTGAAACTGATATCAAAAATCCGTGGCTGGTTGCTGGTGTTCAATGTAATCAACACTTTCTTGCCCTCTGGGGTGACAAAGGCGACACTGGAGATATTAGCGATTTCTGAGGATTGAATGCGGTAGGAGCCGGGGCGTACAAATTTGGATGCATGCGCAATAATATAATAGGAGGGATTACGAAGCACACTATTGCCCTCAATAGTGACTGCCCCTAAACAGGTTGTACAACCCCCAGGTGTATGTGGCCCTAACTGCGGATCAGAGGCCAGGTTCCATTCCAGCACGTTGCGACTCCAGTTTTTAGTCGCACCGATGATCAGGTTTTTTACATGCCAGGAAAGATCACCTTCAAATGAGCCTGAACCTGGTGTGTATTGCTCCGTAAAGTAAATTTTTTTATCAGGATAGGCTTCGTGTACTGCTGATAGGGCTGTAATGCCCCCGGCATAAAGATGGAAAGCAGATCCATCAACAAATTTGGCGGCCTCAGGGTCTTTTAAAATCGTCAGTGGATAATCCGGGTGGTCTGCATTATGATCATAAATTATGATTTTTGTATCGAGCCCGGCGGCCGCAAAGGCTGGGCCTAATGCATCTCTAATAAAGGAAGCCTGTTGTTCGCCGTTCATATACATACTGGGGTTATTGTCCGGATTAAGCGGCTCATTTTGCGGAGTGATGGCATCAATACGAATCCCCGCTGCCTTCATGTCCTGAATATACCGTACAAAGTACTGGGCATAGGTGGTGTAATCGTCTGGTATTAGGCTGCCTCCTTTGGACTTTTCATTGTCTTTCATCCATGAGGGCGCTGACCAGGGAGAACCCAGTATTTTCAGATCCGGATTGATCTTCAGTATATCCCGCAGGACCGGTATCAGATTTATTTTGGCTTTTGCAATAGTGAAATGTTGCAGGTTTTTATCAGTCTTGCCGGTCGGCACATCATCATACGTATAAACGCTGTCACTTAAATCAGAAGCACCAATAGAGACACGTATATAACTTATACCAATCCCGGGGTCCTTGGTGCCAAAGAGTTCACTGAGTAATGTCGCTTTTTTATCGGGGGACATTTTGTTGATCAGATCAGCGCTGCCATCGGTCAGGCAAAAGCCGAATCCATCAATTTCCTGGTAATGCTTTGTGGAATCCACCTTAATAGCATCGATTACGCTGTTACTTTTTGGATCCGTAAAGTAAATTAATTTCTGTGGGGCAAATAGGACGGACTGGTCACTTTTGGTGAGCCATGGGATGACAGAATCATAAGTTTTGACTGAATTTTCATTGGCAGGAGGCACGCTTTGCGCCGGAACCTGATCTTTGGCACAGGCAACAAATAAGACGAGCAGTATAGCGCTGTAAATAAATGTTTTTAATCGGAGCATCTCTATTTGAAGTTTTTAAAAAAGCAGCCGGAATAATGAAAAAAAACGGCTGCTTTTTATGGATGAACGAAATTAGACTAGTTTGTGTAACCAGGGTTTTGTTTCAGATTGGCATTGAGTTCCATCTCTGCAAATGGAATGGGCAATAACTCATTCTTTCCGGCGGTGAAACCTTTAAATGCCAGGGTAGCCGCGGCGCGCCCTGTTCTGATAAGATCGTACCAACGGTGTCCTTCCGTCGCCAGTTCCAAACGTCTTTCTTTGTAAATATTATCCAGGCTGACGGATACAGATGGTAATGCAACTCTGGCTCTCACTGCATCCAGCAATTGCTGCGCGCGAGCTGTATTTGTGCCAGCGTGTATTAATGCCTCAGCTTCCATCAGGTAAGTATCTGCTAGCCTGATTTCGATATAATCATTGGGAAAGTTGAGTTCTGCAACGCCGGAAGCAGCCCTGTATTCAGTTAGGGGCGCATATTTGCGAATAAAATATCCTGTGTTTTTATATCCGACATCATATTTGCTTTTAGTTGCTGCGGTAAGACTATCCAGGTTGAGAATGGTATATTTATACCGTGGATCATATTTGTTACTTCCCTTGGGATGCATCGCATAAAGTAGCGCATTATCATCCTCTTTAATAATAGGATTGAAACTCCAGCCGCCTCCAAAATAAGTGGGTCCATTATAGTTTCTTGGGCCGACCATATTTACATAAACATTGCCTTTGCCTGGAAACCAATTGCCCCAGTCAGTTTTCCCGGAACCTGAATAACTTAATTCAAAAATAGACTCGGTGTTGAATTTGTGTGCCGGGCTGAAAATGTCTCCATAATTAGACAATAATTTATAACCGTATATCGGCGTTGCGGCGCCGCCAGGTGTCGGCCCGTTGACTTTTATTAATTGACTTGCGGCTTCGGCCCATTTTTTCTCGTATAGATATACCTTGCCTAATAATGCAATGGCCGCACCTTGGGTCACCCGGCCTTTTTCTCCATCTCCCACAGTAGGTGGTAGATCAACAATGGATTCTTTGAGATCTTTTTCAATTTGCGCATAAACGCTATCGGGTGTTGTCTGATGCACATCTTTATTATTGGTAATAAGTAGCGGCTCCGTAGTCAGAATAATGTTCTTAAAACAACGTTCCAGATCAAAATAATAATGAGCGCGAAGGAATTTTACTTCGGCGCTGTATCTTTTTGAATCTGCCTCGCTTACACCAGTGCCTTTCAGTTTCTGTAAAAAGACATTACACCTGAAGATTCCCTGGTAATTAACTCCCCAAAATTCTCCTTGAGGGCCTACCTGGGGCGTAAGCTGGTGGTAATCGCTCATGGCTTGCCAGAAAGACATATCGCCTGGTCCACCACCGCCTGCCCAGCATTCATCTGACCCTGAGTTGAGCGGCCCGAGTGTATTGGCATAAGTCCCATCGACTCCGCCACCTGCATCTGTTAATGGTGCGTAGCAAGCAACAAGTGCTGCGAAAGCCTGTTCTGGGGTTTTGTAATAAGTCTCTTCTACAAACTCACCTTTGGGATTGAGCTCGAGGAAGGATTTTGAACATGAAGCTAACCCGCCTGCAAGTAACAGAAATAAGGTAAGCTGTTTAATTATATTGTGTTTCATTATAAACTATTTTTTGTTGGACAATTTAAACTAATTTCCAAAGATGGATTGGTGCGATTTTTATAAAGTTATATTTAGGCCGAAACTCCAGGTGCGTGCTTGTGGATAAACGCCTTTATCTATACTGCCACTCACTTCAGGATCTAGTCCATTATATTTGGTAACAGTGATTAGATTATTGGCACTAATATAGAAGCGTACTTTTTCTAAAGTAGCTTTTTTTGTTAATTCAGCCGGCAATGTATAACCTAATTGTAAAGTCTTGATCCTAAAATAAGCACCGCTCTGCAACCTGAAATTGGACATGTTTTTGAAATTCTGATTAGGGTCATCATCTGAGAGTCGTGGATAATTCCCATTAGGATTGTCGACAGACCAGGCATCTAATGCTTCCACACCATAGTTTGCTTTGGTTATGTCGAGCCTGCGGTAGCCCTGAAATACTTTATTACCCCAGACACCCTGACCAAATATTAAGAAATCAAAATGTTTGTAATTGGCATTCAGGCTGAATCCATAGGTCCAGGTTGGCAGGTTGCTTCCCAGAAAAGTCCGGTCATTGTCGCTGATGGACCCGTTGCCGTCAATATCTTCCCATTTGAAATCGCCTGGTTTTGCATTTGGCTGAAGCATCACACCATCGGAATTTTTATAATTATTAATTTCATTCTGAGAATGGAAGACACCTAATTCGTGATATCCGTAAAAGGCATTAACGGGCTGTCCAACCTGGGTACGCTGAGGCGCTGCCATGTTTTGGAAAGATCCGGAAGTATAATAAGGGGTACTGCCCAAATAGGTGACTTCATTATGATTGTAGGAGATATTGCCGCTGGCATTCAAGTTGAAATCGCCGAAATTATTATTATAGCCAAGCATAAGTTCAAATCCTTTATTAACAAGGTTTCCTACATTCTGCCAGGGATTACCGTTATAACCCGCGTAATACGGTTGTTTAACAGTCTGTAACATCCCTTTGGTTTCTTTATTGTAATAATCCGCTGTTAAATTAAAATGCTTAAATAATATAACATCAATACCGATATCTGTTGAGGCTGTTTGTTCCCATTTTAAATCCGGGTTAGCCGGTGCATTGGGGCTGTAGCCAATAGCTAATTCATCGTTTCCGAAGACGTAGTTCCTGCCACTACCTATGGTTGCTGCATATTGGAATGGGGTCAAAGGCCGCTCATTTCCCAGTATCCCATAAGAGGCTCTTAGTTTTAGGAAATTGATGGAATTAGAATTAGCCAGAAAATTTTCTTTAGAGAGTACCCAACCGAGTTCTGCGGAGGGGAAATATCCATAGACATTATTGCTCCCGAATTTTGAGGAGCCATCTCTTCTGATTACACCGGAGAATAGATATTTCTCGTCATAATTGTAAGTCAGTCTTCCAAAAATCGAAGACAATGAATAGGGTTGGTCGTCCCCCGCCGAAGCTACTCTATCAGAAGAAGGAAGTCCGAAATTAAAGGAAAGATCACGATAGTCATTGATAGGGAATCCTATAAAATTACCACTTAAAGACATGCCGGACTCCTTTTGAGCCGATGTACCGACCAAAAGCATGAAGTTATGCAAGCCGGTGGCATATTCATAAGAGGCTGTATTATCCCAGTTCCAGGTGAAGTTCTGATTGGAAGCTCTTCCACCGGAAGAGGAAGTGGTGTTGGAGCGGGTCGCGCTTAGATAATACTTTGGTGTAAATGATTCATTACCGAAGAAGGCTTGCTTGGCCGAAAGTGAGCTTTTAATTGTTAATCCTTTGATAGGTTGTATTTCTATATACCCATTCGCTAAGATATTATGCGACCAGTTGTAATTGCCGCGTATGGTTTGGACGAATGCCGCTGGATTGACGATCTCCTGATTTACATATGGAGAAATGCCATAAGGTTGACCTTGTGCGTTGCGAATAATAAACTGGTTAGAATACATACCTGGATCCACTGAATTCATGTCCGTAATTACAACTGGTGTAATTGGATCAAGATTTAAAGCATCTGCAAGCGGTCCGCCAAATTCTGTATTCGCGTCGATGCCCTCCGTTTTGGAATAGCTGTAAGAAAAATTTTCGCCAATCGTCAACCATGGCCGGATTTTATAGGTTGAGTTTAGCGCAAAATTCATACGTTTAAAACTGGAAACATCTGGCATAACCAAACCTTTCTGATCAAGAATTCCAAATGAGGCATAATAAGTTCCTTTATCTGAACCACCACTTACACTAAAATTATGGTTCTGCATTGGTGTGTTTTTCTTGAAAATCACATCCTGCCAATCTGTACCTGAACCGTATTGTGCCGGATTGTCAAAAGCGGGATCTTTACCATCATTTATCAGAGACTGATTGCGCAATGTCGCGTATTGCTCGGCGTTGGCCAACTTCACTCTTTTGATGGGATTCTGGATGCCATAATAGCCATTATAAGAAAATTTTGGCGCGCCATTCATACCTTTTTTTGTCGTCACAATCACCACTCCATTAGAGGCCCGGGCGCCATAGATAGCAGCTGAGGCATCTTTCAATACAGTAATGGTTGCTATATCATCCGGATTCAGACTTTCATACCCGCCATTGTCAACAGTAATACCATCAATGACATAAAGAGGATCACTGTTATTGATCGAAGTTACGCCACGCACACGGATGGTGGGCGCGGAGCCTGGCTGGCCTGAGCTCTGTACGACTGTAACTCCGGCTGCCCGACCACGAAGGGCATCATCAAAGCGGGTTACCTGTTGGTTTTCCATATCTTTGGCGGAGACCGTACTGATGGCCCCTGTTACCGCTTTTTTCTTCTGCGTACCAAAACCAATGACCACAACATCGCCCAGTGAACCAGCTTCCTGTTCAAGGACAATATCAAGCGTCGTCTGCGCTCCTAAAGTGATGGTTTTATCGGCGTATCCGACAAACGATATCTGTAGAACATCGCCAGCTTTAGCTTCAAGGGCATAGTGCCCGTCTGCATCGGAAATCGTACCTGTATTGGTTCCTTTAATTTGTATGGAAACGCCCGCGAGCGCATTTCCATCGGTCCCGGTGACCTTTCCGGTCACCGCCTGTTGCACTGTGATTGCAGTCGCAGTCCTGCCATAATAGGCCAGGGCCTGGGAGGCTGGCATAATAGCGCCCAATAATGCAAGCGAGGCAACCGGGAGCCATAGTTGAATGTGTTTGCTTTTTTTCATTTTATGAAGTTTTCTATTTTTTTGTTGTTTTTCTTTTAGCAGAACAACCTTGTGTTTATGATGATACAAAAAAGTTAAATAACGGTAGTGGCGATGCTGTGTGGCCTGGAGACGACTGGTGCCCAGAGGCCGTTAATCCAAAGATGATAGGAGATGGGCTGATCGGTTCTGTTGAGTACAACGACCACCAGTTGTCCATTTTTATTGAGAAAAGAGGTTGCCTGCAGCGTTGATCGGTTGGTCGAAGTGCTTACACGCCTGGCCTCGGGTCGGATAAATTTTGAGAATTGTCCGATATACCAGAATTCATTGGTAAAATGCAGTCGCTGATTTGGAATGTCTGCAATAACCGGTGCGAAACAAAAATTACCAACATGATTGGGTCCGCCCGTCTGATCCAACAGGATATTCCAATCGCAGTAGGCCGTGATACCATTATTCAGATCGTTTAACAGATTGTCCCCATATAATTCACCAAGGCTCCAGTCGTCGATTTTATTAAAATCAAACTTCTCTTTGCAGCCTTCGGTAAACAGTAGATTGACATTCGGAAATGCCTCGTGTACCTTCTGTACATTTGCATATAATGGTGCACTTTTAGTCCAGGTTTCATACCAATGAAATCCGAGTCCCCAAATATATCGGGCTGCGGCTGTATCATTTAACAGCACACTGGCCCTTTGGAAGAGTAAATCTCTATTATGGTCCCAGGCAATCAGTTTGATATCCGAATGCCCCGTTTTTTCCAGTGTAGGCCCCAGCGCGTCTTTGATAAAATCTCTTTCCTGTTCTGCGGTGAATATGCAGGATTCCCAGCGTTGTGTGGCCATGGGTTCATTCTGCACAGAGATACCCCATACATCGATACCTTGCTTTTTATAAGCCTCGATGAATTTAATAAAATAGTTCGCCCACACCGGGTAATACTTCTTTAAGAGGTGGCCGCCATGTAATATGTCATGATTATCCTTCATCCAGGCAGGAGGACTCCAGGGGCTCGCAAATAATTTTAAGTTGCCCTGTAATTGTTTATTTACCCGTTTAATAAGTGGGATCTTAAATTGTTCATCATGGGTCACAGCGAAGCTGCTGAGGCTGGTATCCAAATCCTTTACATACATGTAACTGTCACTGGAGAAGTCACAGCTGTTGATATTGGTTCTGCCAAAAGTATAACCAATCCCTTTTTGTGGATCATAATAAGCTGCCAGCAGGCTATCCTGCAGTGGTGCAGACAGTTTGGCAAATGTTTCTGCAGCTGCGTCAGTCAGGGCGCCACCAAAACCCGTTACCTGCTGAAACTGATGGGCAGGATCCACAAAGACACAGACATCTGTTTCCATCGGTTGAGGCTTGGGTTCAAAATGTAGCGTGTCCGATAAACTGATACGTAAGCCGGTCCCTTTAGCAGTTGTATAGACCAGTGGCGTTTTATCTGTGAGTGAAAAGGAAGCGCTTTTCAGTGGCTGATCCGCCTCAGTAGCGTCGCCGGTTTTATTTTTCGTTTGTGGACCGTTACATGCAAAAAGTAGTAGCACTGTAACGGTTGAAAGTAAATAATAATTTTTCATAAAGAAGGTATTGCTTGTTCGTGAATGTGGGAGATATTGATTTTATGAACTGTTTTTTGTTTAGGTATATATTATTTTTCCCAATCGATTTTAATGGATTCGGTGTCTCGTGAATTAGTGCCAATACGAATAATAAAAGCCCCGGGATCCCAACCAAAATGCAAGTCTTCATCGTAATAACTAAGTGATCGGGTACTGATTTCGAATGGCACCTCGCGACTCTCTCCAGGAGCGAGTGATATTTTCTTAAAGCCAATAAGGTCCTGGACGCTGCGGGTAACGCGGGCTACCGGATCTGTCAGATAGCACTGCAGCGTTTCCTTGCCCCTGTATTTTCCGGTATTGGTCACTTTTACCGTAGCAGTTATAGTTTGATTTCCTTTAGGGTGCTGGTCAGAGACTTTAATAGGCCCATAACTAAATTTTGTATAGCTTAATCCATAACCAAATGGATAGAGCGGTAAATTGGACTGATCCAGATAATCCGATTTAAATTTCGAACCGTCTTTTTGCTCATCAAAAGGACGTCCGGTGCTTTTATGGTTGTAATAGATGGGTACCTGACCGACTGAGCGGGGGAAGCTCATGGTCAGTTTACCGGAAGGATTGACCTGCCCGAACAGGACATCTGCAACGGCCGGTCCGGCCGTTGTGCCTGGGAACCAGACGTCCAGAAGCGCATTTGCATGCTTGTCGGCCCAGTTCAAAGTCAGGGGCCTGCCATTCATGAGTACCATGACCATGGGTTTCCCTGTTTTACGGAGCGCTTTTAATAAACGCTGTTGGGAGGAAGGGATATTTATTTCTGTCCGGCTGGCGGATTCCCCAGTCATGTCAGCCGCCTCACCCACTACTGCTATGATGACGTCGGCATTTTCGGCAGACTTCACGGCGTCCCGGATCATTTCTTCGGCACTGCGCGGGTCAGTCGTTATTTCTTTTTTAAAAGTATTGACCCGTTTTCTTAGAAGGGAATCGTCAGTGATATTGGCACCTTTCTGAAAGGTAACGGTACCGTCCCCGGCAACAAAGTTTTTGATCCCCTCAACAATGGTGACACATTGCTGCGGATCACCCGCAATGTTCCAGGCGCCGACCATATTTTCTTTACTATCAGCCAGCGGGCCGATCACTGCAATTTTCCCGGTGGGTTTTAAAGGGAGTATGCCGTCATTTTTCAGTAAAACAAAAGAATTGGTTGCGGCCTCTTTGGCAAGCTCCAGGTGTTCAGGCGTCATTTCCAGTTTTTTTGACCGTTTAAGATCAAGATAATGATACGGGTCTTTAAAAAGCCCAAGCCGGTATTTGGCTTCTAGTATGCGTCTGCAGGAGCTGTTAATCTCGGCAAGGGTGATCTTGTGGGATTCGAGCGATTGCTTCAGTGTGTTGATATATAGATCACCGACCATTTCCATATCGGTGCCTGCTTTCAGCGCTAAGGCAGCCACCTGCGCCGGGGTGCCAAGTCCATGATTGGCTAATTCTGAGACTGAACCATAATCGCTGGTAATAAAGCCTTTAAAGCCCCATTCACCTCTTAATAAATCCGTCAAAAGCCAATGATTGGCCGTAGCTGGCATGCCATTTATGTCATTAAAGGAGGTCATGAAGGACCCGGCACCGGCATCTACCGCTGCTTTATACGGGGGTAAATAGTATTGGTACATTTGCAGACGGCTCATATCCACACTGTTGTATTCCCTGCCGGCAACCCCGGCGCCGTAAAGGGCAAAATGTTTGACACAGGCCATTACCGTATTGGATAAAGACAAATCATCCCCCTGATACCCCTTTACCATAGCAGCTGCAATCTGACTACCCAAAAATGGATCTTCACCGGCGCCTTCCACTACCCGGCCCCATCTTGGGTCACGGGCAATATCGACCATTGGGGAGTATACCCAGTTGATACCATCAGCGGAGGCTTCGATCCCGGCCACTCTTGCGGCTTTACGAATAAGAGCGGTATCCCAGCTGCTGGCAAGTGCCAGCGGGACAGGAAAGATGGTTTTGTGACCATGGATGACATCCAGACCAAATAACAAGGGAATATGAAGTCGGGAAGAGTCTACTGCAAGTTGCTGGATTTTACGGATTTCTGCAGGATCCCAAATCCCAAAAATACCCCCCATCCGGCCACTTTTGATATGGGTGACTATATCGGCACTCATGGTGGTGCCCGTAACGGCACCACCGGACATTACAGAAAGATTCAACTGCCCGATCTTCTCCTCGAGGGTCATTTTTTGCAGCAGCTGATCAATAAACTGTTGCGCTGTGAGATGAGCAGGCTGAGCACCTGTCGACTGGCTTCTGCCGGATTTAACGATGCAAAGGCAAAGTAACAGGGCCGCCAGAATATAGGTAATATGCCGGTTGTATCTGTAAGTAAAGGTCAACTTAAGTGGCCGAAAAGCAGTCAGACTTAAAGGTGAACACAGAGGTTGAATGGTCCTAAGGCCCGGATTCAAATTCTTTTTAGACATCTATAATTTATATGGAGTAAATAATTGCATGGATGATTTGTAAATCTCTTTTTGCGCAGCGGCGCTATATTGTTAAAAAGATTTAGGTAAAGTTTGCATTATTTGGGGCCGCGGCCAAGTATCGCACCACTACTTTACCACTACAAGGAGAAATGGTTTTATTGATTATCAATTATTTAATACCAAACGATTATTTTTAAGCAGCTCATTTAAAGAAAATTGCCAATAAATGTTTGAAATTTAACGAATGAATCTTCCTGGTGTATTAAATGTAAAAATTAACCCAATGGCAGTTTGTCGCAGTAGGCTATCTACTGTCTTTATCAAGATTGCGTTAACAATTATTTTGCTATTTTCGATCCAGGAATCACAAAGTCAAAACACGATCGGTCTGCCCAATGTGACTAATTTTACCCAGCAGGACTTTAAAGCGGGCGTTCAGAATTGGATGATCACCCAGGATGCGCTTGGGATTATGTATTTTGCAAATACGGACGGCCTGTTGACCTATAATGGTAATGACTGGAAAATATTTCCCTTACCCAATAAAACCCTGGTCCGTTCACTCGCCATTAGTCCGGACGGTAAAATTTATGCAGGTGGTCAGGATGAGCTGGGCTATTATTTCCCTTCTCGCAACGGGACGCTGCAGTATCATTCATTAAAATCCCGGCTACCCTTAAAGGACCGTTCCTTTGCAGATGTATGGAATGTTTACCTGTTGGGAAAACAGATTTTTTTCCGTTGTACGGACCGGATCTTTGTTTACGACACGGCAGGCGACGACAAAGCAAATCTAAAGCTGAAGGTGAAAGTGTACCAGGCACCTTCGGAATGGAGCTTTATGGGTAAAGCTGGCGGCCTGATCCTGGCCCAGGATAAAAAAGAAGGACTTCTTTATTTTACAGCTGGCAGTTGGAAACTACTGACTGCAGGGTTCAACGGGAAGACCATCACCGCTGCACTGACTGCCGGAAAAGACAGCGTTCTTATTACCACCCTGAAAGATGGAGTTTTTCTTTATCACCATAACCGCCTGGAGCGTATCGGGATAAAAGAAGGCGTCAACCATGCACACATTTATACAGCCATTGGTATTTCTAAAAATGAATTTGCGCTGGGCACTACCTCAGATGGCGCCTATATTATTAATCTGAAGGGACAGATAATAAGACATTTCACAAGTGCCACCCGTTTACAGAATAATAATGTATTGAGCCTGTTTGTTGATAAAGAATCCAATCTTTGGTTGGGTCTGGATAAGGGAATCGACCTGCTGGATTATAATTCCTTTATCCAGACTATCAGTCCGGTATCCAATACACCGGCTGCCTGTTACACCGCTAGTATTTTTCAGGGGCAGCTCTTTATCGGGACTTCTGATGGGCTCTATCAAACCCCGCTTAATAAAACGATCCATCAGGACTTGAGTTTTTCAACAAATACTTTTACAAGGGTTGCCGGCTCGGGTGGCCAGGTCTGGGGTCTATTCCCCACAACCCGTCATTTGCTTATGGGGCATAATGAAGGTATCTACCAGATCGAACATCACCGGGCAGTTCCGGTGTTTAAAGATGAAGGTGTATGGCTCTTTAATTATCTGCCAGGCAGCCCGGCAAAAGATCAGATTATTACAGGCAATTATGCCGGTATGAATTTATTAAAGGAAGCAGGGGGGAAGGTGACAGATGCGGGGCGGGTGCCTGGAAGTCCATATGAATCCCTTCGGTTTATGGCCATTGATTCAATACATCATATTATTTGGTCCTCACATCCCTATCGTGGTATCTATAAATTGCAGATGTCGCCGGATATGCGCCGTGTGCTGCACACGACTTTATATACCGAAAAACAGGGACTACCCGGCCGGTTAAACAATTATGTATATACATTGGCTGGTGAGATTGTTATTTGTACCAACCAGGGGATTTATGTCTACGACCAGACAAAGGACCGTTTTATCCCCAGTGCAACCTATCAGAAAATATTTGGGAAAATGGTACTCCGGATGGTGGTAGAGGATAGCAGTCATAATATCTGGTTTGTTACGCAAAAAAAACTGGGGGTTGCACTTCATAACAAAGGCATTCAGTATTTTCCGGAATTGACCGGAAAATTGATTTCGGGATTTGAATTTATATTCCCGCTCAATGGCCAGAATATATTTGTCGGCTCTAATGATGGGCTTATTCATATTAACTTTGAAAAATACCAGCAAAAGCGTGGCCAGGCAAGGCTTTTACTGAGTAAAGTAGTTGCCATCAGTAATAGGGACTCGGTCCTCTTTAATGGTTATTTTACAGATAAAAGCCAGATATTAACCCGTCAGTCAAGTGCAGGAATCTTCCACCTTCCGGCTCGTTTCAATTCTTTCCATTTTGAGTATACAACAACCGTATATCGCCAGCCCAGTGATTTTAGGTATGCCTTTCAGCTGGTGGGTTTTGATAAGGACTGGAGCGCCTGGTCCGAAAAGAAGGAAAAGGATTACACCAATTTGTCTTATGGTAAATATATATTCCGGGTCAAAACCAGGGATCGTTTTGGCAAAGAGTCCAAGGTGCTGGAATATACTTTTGTCATTGAACCGCATTGGTACCAGACAAATCTTGCTTATTCGGTGTATGGGATTGTTGTAATTTTATTTTTAATTTTTCTACATAAGTGGCAGCTTCGCAAATTTGATGCACAGAAGGAAAAA
Source organism: Arachidicoccus sp. (assembly GCA_035497555.1). Classification (GTDB taxonomy): domain Bacteria; phylum Bacteroidota; class Bacteroidia; order Chitinophagales; family Chitinophagaceae; genus Arachidicoccus. The sequence continues at coordinate 21,176 of DATJDF010000157.1, forward strand.
TATGAAAAGGAACAGCAGCAGTTACAGTATCTGCATCAGCTCGAGATTGAACACAGCGAAAGGGAAATTATTCAACTGCAAAAAGAAAAACTGGAAGCTGAAGTCGCCTTTAAGAACCAGGAACTGGCTTCCACTACCATGCACTTGTTCAAACGGGGAAAGGTGTTATCCAAATTAAAGGAAGAGCTCATGACTGTCGTAAAAAAAATGCCGGTCAGGGAGCAAAAGAGTGAATTTTCCAAACTGATCAAAATGTTGAATGAAGCGGAAAAGCAGGATAATGATTGGGAACAATTCTCCATTCATTTTGATGAGGTACACAATAATTTTCTGACCAATCTAAAACACACTTATCCGGATCTGACACAATCGGATCTGAAGATTTGCGCCTACCTGAAAATGAACCTTTCCTCCAAGGAAATTGCCCAACTGCTTAATATTTCTTTAAAAGGGGTGGAGGTGGCCCGCTACCGGCTGCGCAAAAAACTAAATATCCCTTCCTCACAAATTAATCTTTATGATTTTCTGGTAGAGAAGCTGGAGTAGTGCGCGGGAATTCTCCAGTGCTGCCCGCCGTAAAAAGGTTTGGGATATCTTTATACTCAATCAATCTACAGCAGTTCCTTTGTCTGGATGACCAGCCCGTCATAGGCCAGATGCACGTTGGACGGCAGTCCTGCAGAGATGATCTGGTGCAGACCCATTTGGTGGCTGATATGTGTCAGGTAGGCTTCAGGGATCGCCAGTTCGTCAATTAGGGCTATCGCTTCACTCAGGCTAAAATGAGAAATATGCTTTTCTTTTCTGAGTGCATTTACCACCAGGATTTTACTGCCCTGGATCAATTCTTTTTGCTCGGCATCAATTTTATTGGCATCGGTAATATAGGTAAAATTGCCGATCCGAAATCCGACCACTTCCAGTTTATGGTGCCAGACCCGGATAGGAATGACCTGGATACCTTCCACTTCGAAGGGGAAGTCTTCAATATTATTCAGTATAATCTGGGGGATGCCCGGGTATTTCTGGTCTGCAAATGCGTAATAGAATTCGCGGATCAATTCTTTTTGAGTGGCTTTGGTCGCAAATACCTGCATGGGCTTTTGCTGAAAATAATTATAGGCCCGGATATCATCCAACCCGGCAATATGATCCTTATGGGCATGGGTAAAAAGAACGGCATCCAGCTGGTCATTATGGATACGCAGCATTTGCTGTCTAAAATCCGGAGTAGTGTCAATAATGATGGTTTTACCAGCTACCCTTAATAAGATACTGCTGCGTAACCGGTTGTCTTTGGGGTCCCGTGATGTACACACTTCACAGTGGCAGCCGATCATGGGTACGCCACTACTAGTCCCTGTTCCTAAAAATGTAATTTCTAAACCTGTATCAGGTAAATTCTTGTCCAATTTTTTGCGCTTTATATTTATTCCTGTCGCATTGCTAATATACTGTCAACAATGTAAACTGAATGCCCACGCCAGGGAATCCGGCCGTGGAATTCTTTGTAATGCAAATCAAAAATCTTACCGCTATTGCGTTCCAGTCGATTAAACACTGCACTGTCTTTAACCGAAAAGGTAAATTCATAACTTTGGAAAGAGCCATTGTTCTGCCGTCCGAAGCCCTGTTGAATGAGTTTGCCTTCGTAGGTTTTAAAAACGTTTCCTTTATACACTGCATAGTTCAGTACGCCGGATTTAACGCCTTCTGCAAATACATAGAAATACTTCCAATAAACAAAGATGCTTAATACGGCGACCAGTAAAGTGATCGTGATTGTCAGGAATTTTTTCATGCGTCGTGGTAGATTAGTAAATTTACTGACAGCAATTTACGCGATATTAATTGAATTCCTGCCTGGTTAAGTAAAAAATTAAGCCTTGGTCCCTGGCCGGCACTTTAAACGGCAGGATAAAAAATAGGTCTATACCCTGCACCGCAGAACTGTGCTTTACCGGATTCAGGGTTTGCAGTGCTAAAAGCACGCTTTTGTCCTTTAAAAGGTATTATATTTGCCCACATGCAGTGTTAAATTAAGGCGGCTTAAAGTTACCTGAAATACAGTTCGTAAAAATGGTTGAAGAAATAACGAATTATCATTTAACTGTCCAGCGCCCTGACAATAACCCGAATCAGATTTTGGCATCAGTTTATAAAACGTAAAGTGTAATAAGGTTGGGTGTTTTCAGCTTACGGGTTAAATTTAATGTTTACAGGACACCTGCGATAATCATTTTTTGAAAATATTTTATATGCGGATTATATCCTTTGTTCTATTATCGTTATTGATAAATTTTAGTGTTGTTGCAAGGGGACAGTCAGTAAAATCGAGTCTTGCAGCACAGACACAGCGGTTATTAAGTGATGTACAGATGAAAAATGCATCGCTGAGCTTTTATGTAGCAGACGCTGCGACCGGTGAACTGGTCTATGAGTTTGACGGCGACCGGGGTGCGTCACCGGCCAGTAGCCAGAAAATATTTACGGCCATTGCTGCTTTTGACATGCTGGGTCAGGATTTCACTTTCAAAACTAAACTGGGTTATAACGGCCAGGTAGAAAGTGGGGTTCTTAAGGGGGATCTGATCATCGAGGGCTTTGGAGATCCTACATTCGGTAGCTGGCGTTATAGCGGGTTTAAGCCGGAAGATGTAAAAGCAAAAATCCTAAGAAGTTTACAGGAGGCAGGCATTCGGGCCATTGATGGCGATATTTTAATTGATGAAACAAATTTTAGCTTTAATCCTGTCCCCGGGGGGTGGCCCTGGAATGATCTGGGTAATTATTACGGGGCGGGTGATTGGGGTGTCAACTGGATGGAAAACCAGGTGAATATCACTTACAGAGGCGGTAGTCAGGGTGGAGATGTGCGTATACTAAAAGTTGACCCGGAGTTGGCGGGGGTACGATTGGTCAATAAAATGGTAGCAGGCGCTGCAGGATCCGGGGATAAGAGCCGGATTTTTACCGCTCCATACTCTCCGGTGGCACTGATTGACGGGAGTGTGCCGGCCGGGAAAACCAGTATGTCCACAGGTTCCATGCCTAATCCTCCGCTGCAATTGGGAACAGATATCCTAAAATGGTTAAAAGACAACCATATCTATATAACCGGTTCGGTTCAGACAGGTGGGGGCTTAACGATCCTGGACAAGAAAGTCCCGGATATAACCAAAACGATTTCTACTTTTTCATCTCCGAAACTTCAGCAGATCGTCCACCATTTTTTG
>DATJDF010000158.1:0-12660 GCA_035497555.1 Arachidicoccus sp.
TTATACTTGCATTGCAGCATAACCGGATTTATAGCCAACCGGGTAGTCAGGGTTGCAATTATCGCAAATCAATTTGTAAGGGTTATAAAAACAGAAATGATGAAAAAGAAAAACGGTTCTACTTTTTCAAAATATACTTTACTTTGGCTGGTTGCAGCTTATCTATTACTATGGATTATTGCTCTTAGCTGGCTGGCTGGTATTATTTAGTTTTATTCCTAAACTTTATGGCGCTAATTCTAAGCACCAAAATTTCCCTTTCAGTTCGAATCATTTTTGTAGAAAATTGCAAAATTGATTAAACCAGAAAATGGTATAACAGCTGATCAGCGATGTTATTAGTACTGGCCGGGTAAGATATCGCTTTAATGATATCTTCTTTACTTTGAACAAAACCATCAACCGATATGTCATCTGCACCTTTCTCTATCATCTCTAAAATGGATGCGGAGGTTGTCTCTAAATGGAATTGCAGACCCAGAACATGGTCCTTGTACATAAAAGCCTGGTTTGTGTTAGCGTCTGACTTTAATAAATTTAAAGCATCCTTTGCTGGGATAGAAAACTGGTCTCCATGCCAGTGAAATACAACCGGACTATTTTTGAATAGATTATAGAACCAGGACAGCTTGACACAATCCTCAGTGGGGCGTACCCGATACCAGCCTATCTCTTTATGTCTAGCCGAATGAACACCTGCGCCGAGGCAGGTCGCAATAAGTTGGGCCCCTAAACAAATGCCAAGGACTTTTTTCCCAGCCAGTACACATTTTTGAATAAATTCCATTTCTTCCGCCAGCCAAGGATATTGATGTTCATCGTAAACACCCATGGGCCCACCCAAAATGATTAGTGCATCTATCGTTTCGACTTCGGGCAAATTATGATTCGGATCAAAAAATCGGGTTGCAGAAATATCGTGGTTATTCTGTTTTAGCCAGGGTTCTATATAACCCAGTCCTTCAAACACTACATGCTGCAAATAATGCACATTCATTTATAATTTATTTTAAAGTGTAAAGCTACTCTTGTATAATTATGTTTTCTAGGCAAAAGGATAATTATTTTCCGTTGCCGGTTCAATAAAAACTGTCCGGTTTATCTCTTTTAAAAAAAATAGTGGTGCGGTTTTAGTCACCAGCATTAACAGTACTTATCCCTTCCACTTTTTTTACAGGCAGTATTAACACGGGCTTGTACCGTATGGATATTTGCTATAATTTCTTCGTTCATTTTTAATTTTATTTGTATTCAGAGTCAAACAGGTATTGGATTTTCTTCTGCATTTGTGTTTGCCCAATAATGACGAGGCAAAGTTATAGGTTCTTTGTATACAGTTTTATATTTCTGCTGACGCCTTGTGATATTTCCTACCGACTATTGCAGGTGCAGCGAATATGGATTATTTGGGGAAAGTTCCAAATAATCGTCCCTTTTTATCCGTCTCAGTTTATAGCCTTTCTGTAGACGGTAATTTAGCGTGCTATTTCAAAAAAAGATACTGGCGGGATTTTTGATATAAGTAAACACTTATACATGAATGCTTTTCGACCATTTAATTTACGACCATAAAAACTGAATTAAGATGATAAATATAAAACAATTCTCTCAACTTGCCTGTTTTTCCATTTTAGCGATGACATTGCTGTTTAGTTGTAACAGTACAAAACGAGCGGTGGATAACACAGTGAGCGACGGACATAGCAGCCAAAATGCGTTGGGTTGGGCGGGGACCTACGCCGCGATGCTTCCTTGTGCGGACTGCGAAGGGATTCAAACAACCATAAAATTAAATCAGGATCAGACTTTCAGCATTAGCAGTCGTTATGAAGGGAGTGCCTCCGCCGCTATTATAAAAACGGGTAAGTTTACTTGGGATAAGACGGGTAGTAAGATCACACTTAACATGCCAGGGGAGGATAACCTTGTTTATCAAGTCAAAGAAAACGCATTACAGCAATTAGACAAAGCGGGTAAAAGAATCGAAGGTCAATGGGCAGATCGATATAGTTTGCCCAAACAAACCGAAAATGATATCCGGGAAAAATATTGGAAATTGACCGAACTCATGGGTCAGCCGATACATTTTACGGGCAGTAAAGAGCCGCACATGATCCTGAAAACGACAGATAGCACCGTTCAGGGCTTCGCCGGTTGCAATGGATTTAGAGGGAAATATGAATTTAAAGGTCGCTTGCAGATCCATTTCTCCCAAATCCTTTCAACAAGAATGGCCTGTCCAGACCTGAAAATAGAGCAGGAGTTTATGAAAGCACTCGGTACCGCGGATAATTACAGTCTAAGTGGTGACACGCTGTATCTTAACAAGGCCCGGATGGCGCCCCTTGCAAAATTTGAAGCGGTCTACATGTAAAATAGCTGCCTGCATAAAATAGAGGGTCCCTTGACGTGTAATAAAGGGAGGGAAGCAGCTTACACGTTTACGATTGAATTGTAATGCTTCAGCCTGACAGGAGCAATCATATAGTTGGATGATTGGGACAGGCAATTAATTCGTTTATGGATTAATTGAAGCGAAGGATGAAGGGAGTAATTTCATTAGAGAATACCGTTTACCGTCTATTTTCCAGTGGTTACTGTTCTTGGTCTACCAATTCCAGATCCAAAATAGTATAGCTTTCACCCGATACAAAGCTTTCGTTAGATTGCAAATGGCATCTAAGCACATATTCCTTTCCGTCAAGCGTATAATGCAGAAGCTGATCTTCTTCATAGTTCTCATTTCCTGCTTCTGCCTCTAAACGGTCATTTATCCTTTGTTCCAATGCCTCACGCTCAGATCGGTGCCTATCCCAATAAGGATGTTCGTTGAATCTTAAGATATATTTCATCCGGGGTTGTTTTACCAAATATAACGATTTACCTTCAGTAATCCATTTAAGGCTCTGTTATAATCGGGAGCTGATTGGGATTTTGAATAGAAAAGATGCACTAAGCAGCGCTGCGGCCAATTGTGCTCATTTTATTATCAATAAAAGTCAGGAGTCTCTATGAAAACCTTTGCAACCGTCAAGCCGCTATACATATGGATATACATTTCTTTATTATTCGGACTCATAGCCTGCAATGCGCCAAGGACAATAGATAAAGAAATCTATATTCCTGTGGAGCGTTCAATGCTTTATTTGCGCCTGGCGGGTAATGCAAAGGCCCCTGTAATATTGATGCTGCATGGCGGCCCAGGCGCTTTTTCCGGCTTAGATCATGTGTTTTATGAAGCTCCAGTTGAGCCAGATTATCTTGTTGCTTATTTAGATCAGCGGGGAAGCGGCAAATCCCCAGCCTGCCCGGATTCCACCCTGCTCAATATGAATCAGTTTGTAAAAGATCTGGATATTGTAGTGGACCGTTTAAGGCAGATGTATCCCGATCGGAAAATTAATCTACTCGGCACTTCCTGGGGTGGCACTTATGGGTTGCTGTATTTATTAAAACATCCAGGTAAGATAAATGCCTTCGCATGTGTAAGCGGAAAAGGGGACAGCCAGTATGAAAACGAAGCACTCATCGCCTATGAAATGCAGCTTGCGCATAATAAACTAGCACAAACTCAGGACCGGGCAACAAAGGATACGCTAAATCAAATTGTTAGTAAACTAACGCAAATCAAAAACAGTTCGTTTGATCAGTTTTTTGCGGATATGAACCTCATCAAACATCAGTTTCCGAAAACCCTAGGTTTTGACCCCTATTGGGCCAATATGGAGGCAAAGCAGGAAGCCAGAAAGTTGGGGACAGACTCCGGCTATTTTGCTAAAGCGCACTATAACCTGGCTTCTTTTGATACGGTAGTTGAAAAAATGGAATATGTCAACCGTGTTTTTAGAAATACGCCGGCCTATAATCATCTGAATCTTCTGAGTCAGTTATCTAAAATCAAAACACCTGTAGCTGTAATTCAAGGCGAACTTGATCACGTCGTTGGGCCAGGACAAGGCCAGCGGATATTTGATGCGCTGACCGGATTATCAAAAGAAAAGAAGGAAATTCATATTATTCCGGGGGCGGCACATAATCTCAATCTGGAAGCGCCTGCGGCGTATTATAGCACCTTGAAAACGTTCCTTGCAAAATATAACCCCTGATATAGCTGAATAAATGGACTCCAATAATATTTACGCGTATTCTTTAAGTCGGCGTAAGATCCGATTTATACCTGCTTTAATGGGATTGGTATCGATTGCGTAATTTGCCTTAGTTTTCTCGAAGAACCTGATTAAATTGCAATTTGGCACGGACAGGGCTTCACCGTACTACGCATGTGCGCGTTGTAGACGGTGATGTGGCCTCCAGAATTGATTGACAACTTAAAAAAAACTATGCAACGAAGAACTTTTTTGCCGGGAATTACCCTTGCTTTTAGCATCGCTTTATCCGTTATACAACCAGCTACCACCAAAGCGCAGGTCAAATGGCCGGAGATTACTCAGCAAACCAAGCCCTGGGCCAGATGGTGGTGGGAAGGAAGTGCGGTTGACAATAAGAACCTGACAGCTGTCATGGAAGAGTATAAAGCTGCCGGTCTGGGTGGATTAGAAGTGACGCCGATATATGGTATCAAAGGCGAAGAATCCCGCGCTATTAATTTTCTGTCTGACAAATGGATGTCGGTTTTTGAACATACACTTGCAGAAGGCAAAAGACTTGATTTGGGCATCGACCTGGCCAATGCCACCGGTTGGCCCTTTGGTGGTCCATGGGTTACTCCGGCCGATGCCAGCAAAGAACTCCGCTATAAAGTTTATGAAGTCAAAGCCGGACAATCTCTTACTGAGAAAGTTGAATTTATCCAGGAACCGCTTGTTCGTGCAGAAGGGGGGAAGAAAGTATCGATAAAGGATGTAAAGCAACCTTTAAGTTTAAACAAGAATCTACAGGATCTTGCCTTAGATCAGATCCAGTTTCAGGAACCACTGCCATTAATGACATTAATGGCTTACGATGATCAAAGTAATAGTATTGAATTAACAGATAAGGTAGATGCTTCCGGTAAACTTCAGTGGAAAGCGCCGGCAGACCATGGACAGTGGCGGCTATATGCCTTGTTTGAAGGCCAGCATGGCAAAATGGTTGAACGCGCTGCGCCCGGCGGTGAAGGCCTTGTCATAGATCATTTTTCTAAAACTGCGCTGCAGCATTATTTACAGCGCTTTGACCAGGCCTTCAAAGGGGAAAGTCTGGAAGGGCTTAGAGCGTTTTTCAACGATTCCTATGAAGTAGATGATGCTCGCGGTCAGGCTGATATCACCCCTGAATTATTCTCTTTTTTCAAGACGAGACGCGGTTATGATCTTAAAAAATACTTGCCGGCTTTATTAGGTAAGGGTACAGATGACACCAGCATCCGGGTATTAACGGATTATAGAAGAACCATCGGGGAATTACTGCTGGAACATTTTACGGAGCCTTGGGAAGATTGGGCCAAAAAATACCACAAAATTATCCGTAATCAGTCACACGGCTCACCTGCCAATATACTGGATTTATATGGCGCCATCGATATCCCGGAAACAGAAGGAGAAGACCGGCTTCGTTTTAAGTTTGCCTCCTCATCAGCACAGGTGCTGGGCAAGCCCCTGATTTCTTCAGAATCCGCTACTTGGTTGAAAGATCATTTTCTCGCCTCCTTTGGTGATGTAAAGGCCGCCATGGATCTTTACTTCCTGGGCGGTGTCAATCATACTTTCTACCACGGCGTTGCTTATTCGCCCTTATCTGCACCCTGGCCCGGTTGGCTGTTTTATGCAGCCGTACATTTTAGCCCCACCAATCCGCAGTGGACAAACTTTTCGGCATTAAATGCCTATGTGGCCAGGGTTCAGTCATTTCTGCAATCAAGCCGGCCAGACAATGATATTTTGCAGTATTATCCTATCTACGATAGCTATGCAAAGAAGGGCCGTGCACTTCTGAATCATTATGACGGAATGAAAGGTTTCGAAGGCACAGACTTCGATGACAATGCTAACTGGATGCTTGAAAAAGGATATGGCTTTGATTTTATCTCTGACAAACAGATTGAAGGATTAAAAATGCAGGACGGTCAGCTAACGAGTCCCGGCGGCAAGTACAAAACTATTTTACTATCTGCAGTGCAGCATCTGCCGGTTCAGACCCTTGAAAAACTGATGGCACTGGTCGACGGTGGTGCTCAGCTGATAGTTTTTAAAAGGCTACCTAAAGATGTTCCCGGCTTAGGACAGCTTGAACAGCGACAGGCAAAGTTTGATAAATTAATTGCAGCACTTCATTTTGAAAAGGGGGAAAATGGTGTGCAGACAGCGAAATTTGGCAAAGGCCAGGTTCTCTTAGGGGATGGGCTTGACAGGCTGCTTGAGCAGACTAAAGTGCAGAGAGAAACAATGGTCGATGATAGTTTGGTCTTTACACGTAGAATAAATGCAGATAATCAATACACCTATTTTATTGATAACAGAAGTGAAAACCATATCGATGGTTGGATCAATCTAAGCAAACAAGCCGGCGGAGCTATTGGCTATAACCCGATGAGTCAGAAAGCGGGGAAAATTCCAGTGAAAATTGGTGGCCAGGGAGAGTTATCAGTCTATTTGCAACTAGCGCCCGGAGAAAGTATTATTTTAAAAACAACTGGCGCAGCGGCAACGGGGGTGGGTTATCCTTATTATAAAAAAGAAGATGACGCTGTTACAGTAAAAGGTCCCTGGACATTAAGCTTTAAGGTGGGTGGTCCGATACTACCAAAAGCAAGGAAGTTGAACGAAGCAAAGTTCTGGACCGAAATAGACAAAACAGATTCTGTGTTTAACCGATTTGCTGGTATAGGTATTTATACCACAGAGTTTAAAAAACCCAAAGCGGCACAAACAGCGACGACCTGGCGCTTAGAATTAGGAGCCGTAAAAGAAAACGCTTCTGTATGGTTGAATGGTCAGCAGCTCGGTGTGGTCTTGGGGCCGCACTATGCGATCGATTTTCCAGCCAGCCTGTTAAAAGCAAATAATCATTTAGAAATCCGGGTGGCTTCACTAATGGCAAACAGGATTAGATATATGGATCAGCATCATATTGTTTACAAGAAATTTTATAATACCAATTTCCCCGCTCATGACGCGGAAAATCGTGGGCCAGACGGGTTGTTTACGGCAGCAGGTTGGGATGTGAAACCGGCCGGATTAGGTGGGCCAGTGCAGCTGGTTCCACTATCCAACTTTCAACCTGGAGAATAAGACAAAGATCGATTCATAATATTGGGTAGTCAAATTAATAAAAGAAGTATGAGCATGCAGGAGTATAGAATTAGCAGTGTGCGGTATAAGAAATATGTATTAGGTTTTTTGCTCCTTTTGGGGTTGCAGCTGATGCAGGTTACATCTGTTGTTCAGGCGCAGTCCACAAAAGAAGTGAAGACAGCAGCCAGGCCTAATATCATTTTTCTATTGGCCGATGATTTAGGCTTTGGAGATGTAGGATTTAATGGGCAGGCGAAGATCCGGACTCCGTATATGGACCAATTGGCAGCTGAAGGCATGCAGTTTGAACAGTTTTATGCGGGTACAAGCGTGTGCGCTCCCTCCAGGGCTTGTTTATTAACGGGGAGGCATTCAGGGCATACTTATATCAGAGGAAATAAGTCAACGCCACCAGAAGGGCAGGAGCCTATGCCAAATACTGCCAGAAGCCTTGCGCAATGTCTTCAAAGGGCGGGCTACCAGACTGCAGCTTTCGGTAAATGGGGGCTGGGCTTTATAGGCACATCAGGAAGCCCCGACAAACAAGGCTTTGATGATTTTTATGGCTATAATAGTCAATCATTGGCACACCGGTATTACCCGGATCATCTCTGGGATAATGATCAAAAGATTGTTCTTACCAGTAATGGTAAATTTTTAAATCAAAGTGCTTATGCGCCGGATTTGATCCAGCAGCGGGCACTCGATTTTCTTGATCACAGTTCTGAAAGGAAGCCGTTTTTTCTGTTTCTTCCCTATATTTTGCCACACGCGGAACTGGTGGTGCCAGATGACAGTATCTTCGCTTCGTATAAAGGGAAATTCCCAGAGGCGCCCTATAAAGGCCTTGATTATGGTCCGGGAGCCAGCAATCATGGATATGCATCCCAAGCGTATCCCCATGCCGCTTTTGCAGCGATGGTGACCCGGTTGGATTTATATTTAGGTCAGCTTATGGCCAAATTGAAAGAGAAAGGATTGGATAAGAACACGCTGATCATCTTTACTAGTGACAATGGCCCACATATAGAAGGAGGTGCTGATCCTGCATTCTTCCAGAGTAGTGGTATTTACAGAGGCGTCAAAAGAGATTTGTATGAAGGAGGAATAAGGGAGCCTTTTGTTGCCTGGTGGCCAGGTGTTATAAAAGCCGGAACAAAAAGTAATCATATGGGTGCGTTCTGGGATTTTTTGCCCACCTTTATGGAATTGGCAGGTTTGCCAGCGCCTAAGGATATAGATGGTCTTTCTTTTGTTCCAAGTTTGACGGGGAAGGGAACACAGCAGAACCACCCTTATCTTTACTGGGAGTTGCATGAAGATGGTGGTAAACAGGCCTTACGTGAAGGAGATTGGAAAGCAGTTCGCCTAGATGTTGATAAGACGCAAAATGCGCCCATTCAGCTGTATAACTTAAAACTGGATCCTTCTGAGAAAGAAGACGTGGCTAATGATCATCCTGACATCGTTACAAGGTTTAGGAAGCTAATGGCAGAAGCACACCATCCTTCGGTATTATTTCCGTTTGGTTACGAAGTGAAATAGATGAAGTGGCGCCGATTGTTAATTGGAATAAGACAGAAACAACAAACAGGCTCTATTTACTGGAAACCGGAAAGTAGTGAGTGGTACTTATTAATCACTGTTTGACAATAGCGGATAAAATATTAAAAATTCAGTAATAGGAGGCAAATCGATCTTTAATAGAAAATGTGACTTTACTTCTTTTTTGATCTCAAAAATATCATTACGACTAGCGTTGTTGCAATACCCATTACCAATGCACCAATTGCCCCATAGATTGCATAATTTTTATAATTAAAATTTGCTTCGGCTGCCGCTGTTGTTTTATAGTTTCCTAGTTCTACAGAACGTTTAATTACATTTGGGAAATATTCAGGAGAAATAAGGTATGATGTGATCCATTGTGTCAGCGGACTGATGACTGCAATGATTACTGAAAGGATAATCCCGGATATCAAACCTTTTTTATACGTGATTCGGCCTCCGTAAAAATGCTTCTTTTTGTCCTTAAGCGCCAATACAAATACCCAGACGGCGGGTATTGCAAATAGATTTGTCAGATAGAGCTGATAATCAATGTATTTTCCGTGCAATCCGGTTATTTTTTCCAGAAACATCCAAAGCAGCGTCATTACAGAAAAAATAAGCGCCCATTTGATCTCAATATTACTTTTTCGCATATTTTGTTTTTTAGGTAATTAATCGATTTTGTAATAATCAATTTCAGCACAGACTGATTGATGTCAGTTAGTTTTCTAATGTAAATGCAGGCTTTCTCCATTTTATATTTCCCCAAGTCCTTTAAAAGATATTTGTGCGCTTCCAAGCCTGTGAAAACATATAAAGAAATAGTGGATTTACGAGGTGAAAATCCAATAAGAGGCGCGTCTGCTTCATGACCGCTATCGTAGTTGTAATGATAAGTCCCAAAACCAATAATACTCGGCCCCCACATTTTTGGTTCATAACCTGTAATATGCTGCATCAATTCCAGAAGTTCAAAGCTGTCACGCAGCTTTTCGTCTGTTTCCGCAAATGACTCTGTAAAATCTTTAACTACAGCGTCTGTTTCCTTAGTTTAGTTTTTCGCCATGACAAAAATGTTGGACGTTAGTGGTTAAATTGGACTTAGACGCTTCGTCAGTAAAGTTAAATAGAATAGTCAATATTTGGTATCGAAAGAGAAAATAAATCCGGGCAATATATGGACGGATTTACCTTGTATGGAGACAGCGCGGAATTATCTAAATTTGTGATTGGATATCAGGCAATTGTTGTTAATGGAATTGCTGCATTTCTAGACGCAAATGAATCGTATGGTTTGAACCGTCCAGAGGTAGAGGGCCAGGCATGATTGCCCCAGCAAACCAAAACCTTAGTTTTGCTTATTTGAATAATGATAAATTTGACCGTGATCTTATCGCCCTTTAATTATAAGACTTAATTCGTTAAATCAGATGATCCGGGTTGGGGACAAACTTCAGGAATGCATGGAAGTTCTCTGTGTATTCTTTTTTGTTTAGCTTGTAATAATAGGCGCCTTTTTTGGAACCAGACATGTCCTTGTCCTTTTGTTTGACGAGTAAGGAAGTAGACAATACTTTACGGCTGAAATTTCTTTTATCGAATACGGTATTGTATACATCTTCATATAAATACTGAAGTTGCGGCATGGTAAACTTCTCTGGTAAAAGTTCAAATAAAATCGGATGTAAGGAAGCTTTATATCGAAGATGTTTACGGGCGAGTTCAATCATTTTAGGATGATCAAAAATCAGTTTTGGAAATTCGTTGATAGGGAACCAGTCCGCAGAATATTTATCGCTGATCTTCTCTTTGTATTTATTAATGTCAATTAAGGCAAAATAAGAAACACTGATAGTCCTTTCTTCAGGATCCCTTTTGGGATGACCATAACTCCTTAGTTGCTCCAAATAAACACCCTTGAGTCCGGTTAGTTGATGCAGGATTCTTTTGGCTGCCCCATCCAGGTTTTCAGTGGGTTCTACAAATCCGCCCATAAGGCTCCATCTATTTTTCTGTGGTGCAAAACCACGCTTAATTAAAAGCAGCTTTAAGTGCTCCCCATCGAAACCAAATATGATGCAATCAACGGCAACCAGATAATGAGCATGTCCTTTGTACTGAGTCATAAAGTTCTAAGTTTTGTGTGATCTATGTTAGCGAGAATAATAAAAATGGCGAATCATCATATGTAAAGATATCCTTTTCTATATTTTTTTGGAAATCCAGCTGTTTTGTAAATGTTAAAATTCTAATATCCAAAACCCGGTCCCTGCCATTGATCTTTAATTTATAATTCTCTAATGTGTCTTCTGGAATTAAAAATTGGGTAGTTTTAGAATTAAACGAAAATTTGATAATAAATTGCAATAACTAAAGTCTGGATAAGAATACAGATAGGTCATTTTTGAGTGGATATTATATAACCGAATCTTTATGCCCGCCACTACAGTATTTTAAAAATGTATTATGAGCAGTAGCAGTATTCACGACGCAAACCAACGGCCGTTAAATGGAAATATATTATTCATTGGCAAATCCCTCATTTTCTGCCTGGGGTTGGGTTTATTATTGTTGTCTGCCCGACCTGTTCAGACGATTGCCATCAGGCCGGGATTTCGAGGAATGCAGCTCGATAGTTTACCTCCCATGCCCAAAGTACATGATCCCTGTGTTATTACGGAAGGGGACATCTGTCATTTATTCTGCACCGGGCGCGGCATCCAGCACCTGATATCTACAGATCTGGTCCACTGGGAAAGAGTCGCTCCGGTACTAAAGAGGCCTCCACAGTGGGTCCTTGATAAATATCCTGATTTTAAAAACTCCGAATGGGCACCCGACATCTCTTATCAAAATGGCAGATACTATTTGTACTACGCAGTCTCCAGCTTTGGTAAGAACAAGTCTTCCATCGGCCTACTCACAAATAGTACATTAGATCCAAAGGATGTAAATTACCACTGGGTGGATGAGGGCGAAGTCCTCTATTCCACCCCTGGTAAAGATCAGTTTAATGCCATAGATCCAAATCTCGTTATTGATAAAAACGGGACTCCATGGTTATCTTTTGGTTCCTTCTGGGATGGAATTAAACTGGCTCAGTTAAATCCAGACCTTAAACGACCAAAAGAGCAGGGCCATAAAACCAATTCCAGCTCAAGCAGCGATATTACTACGGCCGGCTGGTATACCATTGCCTCCAGGAAGCGGACAAGTGGCTCTCCCTATTCATTAGCGGGCAACGGGGCCATCGAGGCGCCCTTTATCTATCTTCGTGGCGGCTATTATTACCTCTTTGTCTCTTTTGACAATTGCTGTCGGGGATTAAAGAGCAATTATAAACTGATGATAGGCCGGTCAAAAGATATAACAGGACCCTATATAGATAAATCCGGCCTGCTAATGAAATCCGGCGGTGGAACTGAGATTGCAGGTCCATCGGAAAACTGGGCCGGTCAGGGACATAACGGTATATTTTCGTTCCATGGTAAGACCTATATTGCCTGTCATGGTTATGATAAACGCGACAACGGAAAATCAAAGCTTAGGCTACTGCAGTTAAACTGGGATGCAGATCCGAATGGCTGGCCGCTACTAACGAGTGATTGAGCAATCAAGGCGACTTAATTTAAATGGAACTTTCGGTAATACATATTAATTCTCATAGGAACTGCCGGAGAAGTACTGTAACATTTCCATTAGAAATTGTCAATTTTACAATATTTATAGTTATTTTCGAATATGGGTATGGATTACTGATAAATTATTGATCTAAACAAAATCAAAACAAATATGAAGTTCAACAAATTATGGATATATGCATTGCCTGCCTTTTTGGGGTTGCAATTATTATCCTGTGGATCAAACCAGAAGGCGG
>DATJDF010000159.1:0-3042 GCA_035497555.1 Arachidicoccus sp.
TATTTACCCTATTACTATCTGTTGCTGTTATCCCCTGACGGCCTTCAAAAAAAGGGATATTATTGGTAAGCCCGGTCAGGGCGGCCAGCTGCCCACCGGCGGAACAACCGAATACAGCTATCCTGGCGGTATCGATATGATATTTCCGGCTATTGGCTTTGACCCACCGGATTGCAGATTTAATATTGTGCACTGCGGCCGGAAATTTAGCCTCTAGTGATAACTGATATTCTACCGGAATGGTTACAAAGCCTCTAGCCGCCAGCATTTGTGCCATCGGTACCTGCATCGACCGGGTCCCTGAACGCCAGCCGCCGCCATTAATCATAATCACCGCCGCCAGTTCCCGCCGTTCATCTTTTTGCGGACGGAAAATATCTAAATGGAGCTCGCGTTTACCATAACGGGTATCCTCTAAAGTGGCATAGACCATATTTCTATATTCCTGTACACCTTCTGGTAAACTATCTATAGCCGGGATGGCTAAAGGAAAATCACGCTTAATTTTCTTTGCAACAGCCGCAACTGAAAAACTTGAATCAATTGGGATGACAGTCGCCTTAGCCTTATTTTGCCCCAAGACCTGTAAAGATATAAAGGCAAATGTCAGCGTAAGGATGAGTGGAAAAAGCGGGCAAAATAAGATTCTGGCGTTTTGCATAAGACAATCAGTTGGATGCGGTGAATCGATTTAGGTGTGGTAATTGCTCCTGAGTGAAACTACGGCCGCCAGGCATTGGTCGATCCGGGAGGCAGGCCAGCATTAAAAATATTGCCGAGGTTAAAGGCGGCTGCCTGGGTGGTAGAAAGCTGATGCGCCCACGGCACCCTTCCCTTCGGATTTGCACCTTTACCGCTGCTGTTATACTCTGCATAGAATGCTGATTTGTTATTCGTACTGTCCCGCCAGTTGTCCCAACCAGCCGGCGCAATAAAATCCCCCAACACCGTATTTAACCAGACGGTTTTCGCATGCCGGCGCCAGGTCCTGCCGAGTAAAACATGGTGCACACCCGGAGCCGCTGTTACTTCGCAGTCTTTAAAGACCAGGCCATACGGCTGGCCCCTGTTTGTAGATGCAGCTGTAATGTATGAGTCCGACAGGCAGTGTATCTGGCAATTCATAAATACGGTGGTGGCGTCACCAAAAATAAAATCTGTTGTACCACTGATAAAACAATTTCTAACCAGGGCCCTTGTATTTTCACCCGTGGCAAAAAAAGTATCCTGATACCCTAGAATTTTACAATCCTCGACCAGACATCTGTCCCCGGAAATATACAGAGCAATCGCCTGTCCAACCGGGCCGGCACTGTTGTCAATAGTGAGATGCCTGCAGGTGATATCACTTGCGTCAATTTGCAGGGTGGCCGTCATAAAAGTGCTGTTGCGTCCTTTGTTGATGCCACCAAAGTAATCACCAAAACGGATGATCGTGCTGTCTCTGCTCTCACCTATCAAATGGATAGAAGGGTTCCATGCGGGTATATGAACTTTTTCTGTGTAAATCCCCTTCTTAATATAGATTGTTATGACCTCATACGGATACGCCTTGGCGGACTGTATTGCTTCTTGAATAGAAGTATAATCTCCCGATCCGTCCTTTGCAACTGTAATTGCGGCAGAATGATTTTGCCCTAAGAGTGAAAGAGCGCATAAGAGACATAGCGCCGTCAGCGGTAGTGGTAATGTAGAAATCTTCATCTTACAAATACTTTTTTAGTTGATTCCAGACGGCCGCCTTAATATGCTGTTGTCCTTTGGCATCAGGATGCAGCCCGTCTGCATAGGCCTTACGTGGAACAACTTTTCTTAGTGAAAGAAAATGTACAGCCTGCTCCCGGGCAAGTAGCTTATAGCCTTTTTCCAGTTTCACCAGTGCACGGCGGGTATGCTCATTATATAATTTACGCTTATTAATTTCGTTCATAATCCGGGTATTAATATCCGAGGGTGCCAGTAGCAGGATCTGCGCATCCTGGTTGACGGCTTTGATCTTCCCAATCATCCACCGCATATTATTTATACAAGCTGCGACCATTGAATCATTGCCATTTTTAAGATCATTTACTCCAAGAAAAATAATATAATGGTCAGCGTTTGGATACCGCTTTAAAACCGGTAACAGTTCCCGGCGATCGGCAGTTTTTCGGCCACTGCGCCCTGCATTAATGAAATTCAGACCCGGATGATGTTCCTGCTGCAGGTACCAGACCCAGCTATGGCCATCTACCATAGCTCCATGGGTGATGGAGTCTCCGAAACAAACTACTATATGATCTTTTTGCGAAGTAAAGGCACCCAACAGGCAGCATACCAGCATCAGGCACGCCGTGGTGCCGCCACGGACCCATTTACTTTTCAGCGGAAACTTTTTTCCCATTAATCGTTGTATTTTGAATGTTCAGATTTTGAATATTATTAATCTCATTAGGGAGTTTGACGTTTTCAAAAGAACAATTGTCAATAAAAATATGGGTGACCGGCTTACCCTCTCTTCCTTTCAGGTTGAGCGCATACCTACTATTTTTGCTGGTGACATTGTTGATAAATACGCTATCCAGTGTTGGAATATAGTTACAGTCCGACTCGTTTTCTTTTCCGTAAAACATATTGATTTTGACGACTGCTTCATGCACCTGCCCTACTTTTATGTCCCGGAAATAAAAGCGGCGCATCACTCCACCACGACAGGCATTTGATTTAATCCGGATAGCGCGGTCCAGATTCGGACTGTTCATAATACAGTTCTGTGCATAAATATCTTCAGCGCCGCCCGAGGCCTCACTGCCGATGACCACACCACCATGACCATCCTGCATATGGCAGTCTTCAATAATGATATTTTTAGCGGGAACATTTACGCGTCTACCGTCTTCATTACGGCCGCTCTTAATGGCGATACAATCATCTCCGGTGGCAAAAAAGCAGTTTTTGATAAGCACATCGGTGCAGGATTCTGGATCACAACCATCATTGTTAGGACCTGCACTGACGGTAGATACACTGTCGATCGTAATATTCTGGCTAAGTGTAGGGTGC
>DATJDF010000160.1:0-13613 GCA_035497555.1 Arachidicoccus sp.
CAAATATCTTAGCCACGGCATCACTTAGCATAGGAAATTTTTCCTTTACAAATTCTTTGACGATCTCAATAGACTGAGTGGCTTGCTCATCCGATAAAGCAGCCTGTTCTTTTAACCGTTTTAATAATTCTTCCATAAAAAAATTTAATGAAAAAAGCAGCCGAAGAGTTCAACTGCTTTAAGGTTTTTAAAAATTAATTTTGTTCTTTCGGTTTGACAATGCCAAGCTTAGCTTCCAGACTTAATGTTGCATGTGGAACTGCGCGTAATCTTGCTTTGTCAATGAGTCGACCCGTTACCCGGCAAACGCCGTAGGTTTTATTTTCAATACGGATGAGCGCCTTTTTCAGATTATCGATAAACGAAATCTGACGGCTGACCATCTGAGACATCTGCTCTCTTTCCATACTGACGGTACCATCCTCCATCGTCATATAACGGCCATCCACATCACCACCCATGTCATCCTTGCGGGTAATGATACCCTGAAGATAGGCCACTTCACGGCTGGCATCTGCCAGCTTTTTATTAATCAGCCCCCGGAACTCGTCCAGTTCGGCATCAGAATAACGAATCATTAACTCATTATGTCCCTCTTCCGGCTTCCTTTCTTCTAAAGGTTGGTAATTAGGCTCATATAGTTTACTGGTCTTCACACTTGTTTTCGGCACTTTCACTTCTTTTAGGGGAGCCACTTTCTTTTTCACCGGTTTCTTTATTGCCACAGATATACTTTCTTTTACTGATTGTTTTTTTAATTTTGTTTCCTTCGCTGTCGCCGGAGCAACCTGCGGTTTGCTTTCTACCTTTGGAAGCGCCTTAGGAACCGGCGCTTTTGAAGCCGGTTTAACTGGTGCTTTTTTAACGGGCGCTACTTTTGCAGCAGGTGCCTCTTTTTTGGTTTTGGCCACTGTTTTAACAACCGGGGCGGTCTTTTTCGCTGGCGGAGCTTTTTTTGAAGTTGTTGCCACTTTTGCCACAGACTTAGCCGCAGATTTAGATACGGGTTTTGCTACTGGTTTTGCTGCAGTTTTGGCACTTTTTGGTGCAACTGCTTTTTTCACCTCTTTCTCGGACTTAACTAGTGCCTTTCCTTTTTTGGCAGGCACAGTTTTACCAGCGGGTACCGTCTTCTTTGCAACAGCCCCTACCGCCTTTTTTGGCGCCTGCGCAGCTGGTTTCACAGCTTTTACAGATTTATTATTAGCAGTTTTCTTCGTTGTAGCCATAAGTTTAACTGTTTTTTTGGACGCTTATTGTAAGCATTGTATCGTCAATATCAATTTCCGTTCCGTTTTTAACATCTGAAACAAATGACAACTTGTCTGCCAAAATTTCAGAACAAATATAATCATAAAATCTATCCAAAGCAGGTTTAATTTTACTATTATCAGGCACTTCTACAAAAATGCGGTCTGTCAATTCCAATTTCCTTTCTTTACGTATATTCTGCACCCTGTTGACAAATATCCGGGCAGTTCCTTCCTGCTTTAAAGCCTCTGATATAGTGATATCCAGTGCCACTGTCAGACGGCCTTTACTTGCAACACTCCAGCCTGGTACGTCTTCGGCAGTGATCATGACATCACTGAGTTCTAAAATGACGGTTTGTCCATCCAGCTGAATATCAAATTGACCTTCGGATTCCAGCTTCGCAATATCATCTTGCGTAAATTCGGCGATGCGTGCGGCTACCTGTTTCATCTTGCTCCCTAACCTTTTTCCGAGTGCTTTAAAATCAGCCTTTACCCTTTTATGAATAATCCCGTGATCATCCGTCAGGTATTCGACATCTTTTATATTTGTTTCAGACTTGATCAATTCTTCTACCTGCTGTAGCTGTAATTTCATCTGCTCATCTAAAACAGGGATTAAGACTTTTTGCAGTGGCTGGCGAACGATAATTCCTTCCTTTTTGCGCAAGGACAATATTAAAGAAGCACTTTCCTGTGCCAGTTGCATTCTGTCTTCCAGTGCAGGGTCTATTTTGGCCTCATCTGCAGTGGGATAATCCGTATGGTGTACACTGGTGACTGTAAAGCGGCCGGTCACTGCATTCAGATTCCTGAATAACTCATCACTGAAGAAAGGCGATAACGGCGCAATCAACCTGCTGAGGGTCTCCAGACATTCATAAAGCGTCTGATAGGCTGAGATCTTATCTGCCTGATAATCTCCCTTCCAGAACCGACGCCTACATAGCCTGACATACCAGTTGCTGAGCTGTTCATCCACAAAAGAATCAATTGCCCGGAAAGCAATAGTGGGCTCATACTCGTCCATCTGGGTCCCTACCTTCTCAGTCAAGGAATGGAGTACCGACAATATCCACCGGTCAATTTCGGGGCGCTCTCCCAAAGGAATGCTCGGCTGTTCATATGCAAATCCATCCAGATTGGCATATAATACAAAGAACTGGTAAGTATTATACAGGGTACCAAAGAATTTGCGCTGCACTTCTTTTATCCCGTCAATGTCAAATTTAAGGTTGTCCCAAGGCGAGGCATTGGTCATCAGGTACCAGCGTGTTGCATCGGCGCTATACTGTTCAATGGTGACAAAAGGATCCACGGTATTACCCACCCTCTTGGACATTTTATTGCCAAATTTATCCAATACAAGGCCATTAGATACTACGGTCTTGTATGCGAGGCCCGGATAAAGTTCATCTGATACCGGTAATCCGGCCTTTTGCAGTTCAGCCTGAATATCCTCTTTTAATAATGAACTGATAGCATGCAATGTATAGAACCAGCCCCTGGTCTGATCTACCCCTTCGCAGATAAAATCTGCAGGATAATTTTTCGCAAAGACTTCCTTATTCTCAAATGGAAAATGGAGTTGCGCAAATGGCATCGCGCCACTATCAAACCACACATCAACTAAATCCGGTACCCGCTTCATGGCTTTGCCGGAAGGAGAAACCAATATAATCTCGTCTACATAAGGTTTATGCAAATCCAGGACGCCCTGATGCAATATTTTTTTATTCACCTCACCGCCAAGCACATTCACTGCTTCCTGGATGGCTGCTTGAAGTGCTTCTATACTCCCAATACAGCGCTCCTCGCTACCGTCTTCCGTACGCCAGACAGGCAGTGGCGTACCCCAGAACCTGGAGCGACTGAGATTCCAGTCAACCATATTCTCCAGCCAGTTACCGAACCGGCCCTCGCCTGTTGACTTAGGTTTCCAGTTCACCGTTTTATTCAGATCCACCATCCGGTCTTTAAATGCAGTGGTCTTTATAAACCATGCATCCAGCGGATAATATAGAATAGGTTTATCTGTACGCCAGCAGTGCGGGTAATTATGTTCAAATTTCTCTATTCTGAAAGCGCGGTTTTCTTTTTTAAGCTGTACACAGATGTCTACATTTACATCACTGTAATCGGGGGCATCTTTGTAATCTTTGACATAGCGTCCACTATATTCTCCCATGCCATCGATAAACTTCCCCTCCCTGTCCACCATAATCAATATCCCGATACCGTATTTCTGGCCTACTTTGTAGTCATCTGCACCAAAAGCCGGAGCAGTATGCACTATACCAGTACCATCTTCTGTAGTCACAAAATCTCCCAACATAACTTTGAAGGCATTTGGGTTTTCAGTATGATTGGCTTCAAAGGACATTAGTTGTTCGTAGGCGATTCCTTCTAAGTCCTTTCCTCTGCACTGTGTAATAACCCGCCATGGAATCAGCTTATCTCCGGCAGTATAGGCATTAAAATCTCCATTTTCAGCCTCGGGTTTAAAGTAGTTTCCAATAAGCGCAGTAGCTACCAAAACCTGCAGGGGCAAATGTGTATACGGATTAAAGGATTCTACTAATGAATAATCAATATTCTTGCCTACAGTCAGCCCAAGATTGGATGGGAGTGTCCATGGCGTAGTGGTCCAGGCCATTAAACCAATGGGCCGGCCACCTGTTTTTTCAAATAAGAATTTAGAATTTTCATTCTCGACCATACCAAATATAACAGTGGCAGAAGTATCTTTCACGTCTTTATAAGTGCCCGGCTGATTTAACTCATGAGAACTTAAGCCGGTTCCGGCTGCCGGAGAATAAGGTTGTATACTGATGCTTTCATACAATAATCCCTTATTGTATAGCTTCTCCAGGAGCCACCATAGGGTTTCAATATAATTGTTGTCAAAAGTGATATATGGGTTTTTCAGATCTACCCAATAACCCATTTTAAGTGTTAGCTGATCCCATGTATCCTTATAGCGCAGTACCGCTTCCCGGCACTTTTTATTATACGCTTCAACCGTAATTTTCTTACCGATATCTTCCTTGGTGATGCCCAGTTCTTTTTCCACCCCTAATTCCACGGGCAGGCCATGGGTGTCCCAGCCACCTTTACGGCGCACCTGGAAACCCTTCATGGTTTTATAACGGCATACCATGTCTTTAATCGTCCTGGAAATCACATGGTGAATACCCGGCAATCCATTGGCACTAGGCGGCCCCTCATAAAAAACAAAGGTGGGTGCCCCTTCCCGTAGTGTAACACTTTCTTCAAATGCTTGTTCCTTTTGCCAGTTTTCCAACATTTCCTGTTCTATAACGGGCAGGTTCAGATTAGAAAACTCTTTATACTTATTCGCCATATATAAACTAGTCCTTCAATAATTCGGTAAAATGTGTGCAAAGTTAAGGATAATTTATGATTTAAAATGTCAAGTAACAGCCATATAATATTAAATTTAAATTATACATCTATTTATTTTAAAAATAATGTAGTTAACTTCATTATATGGGCACTAATTCTATACAATCAGAAGGGAGCTTTTGTTAAAAATTAGTCGAAAATCGGCAAAAAGAACCTGATCACTGCTCAATTTTATCCCAAATCTGTTTTTGGCCCATATTTCAGGACAATTAAATGCCTATAGGCAGCTGCCTGAGAACAGCCACGGCTGAATGCCCAGGTGACAGGCTATTGTTAGCGGTAATACTTTAAATTTGCAAAATGGCAGTAGCACGTAAAATTATCAACGATCCGGTTCATGGCTTTATCACCATTAACCACCCTTTGATATTCAAAATTGTTGAACACCCCTATTTCCAGCGGATGCGCCGCATTAAGCAGATGGCCATGGCAAGCCTGGTCTACCCTGGCGCGGTGCATACCCGGTTGCATCATGCATTGGGGGCTTATCATTTAATGTGTATAGCAATCAATGAGTTAAAGGACAAGAGTGTTCCTATCAGCCCAGAAGAAGAACTGGCTGTTAAATGCGCTATTTTACTGCATGACATTGGCCACGGTCCGTTCTCACATGCTTTAGAACACTTGTTGGTACAAAATGTGCATCATGAAAAGCTCAGCCTGCAAATTATGGAGGCGATGAATGCAGAGTTTGAAGGAGCACTTGATTTAACGATTGCAATATTTACAGGCCGGTATCATAAGCCGTATTTGCATCAGCTCATCAGCGGACAGCTGGACATGGACAGAATGGATTATCTGTCCCGGGACAGCTTTTTTACGGGTGTCAGCGAAGGGGTTATTGGTTATGGCCGCATTCTGAAAATGCTGGCAGTAAATGGCAATCAACTCATGGTGGAGGAAAAAGGCGTGCACAGTGTTGAAAAATTTCTGATTGCCCGACGCCAGATGTACTGGCAGGTCTATTTGCATAAAACAGTCATAGCCGCAGAAAAAATGATGGTAAATATCCTGCGCAGGGCCAGAGAACTTTATGAATCGGGTGACCAGGAGGTGAAGCTGCATTCTCCACTGGATTACTTTTTCCTGGAGTATAAAGGTAAGATGGATCAGTACTCCCTGGATAAATTTTGCCAGCTGGATGATGGAGACATACAGTCAGGCATCAAAAAATGGAGCGGGCACCCAGACCTTGTGCTTTCCAGGCTGAGCAGAAACCTACTGGACAGGGTATTACTCAAATGCAAATTACAAGGCCATCCTTTTGAGGCCGCCTATATCGAAAATAAAAAAGATCGGGCACAGACGGCTTATGGATTGACCCCTGAACAGGTTGAGTATTTTGTATTTACAGGAGAGGCCGCGAATACGACCTATAATTTTGCAGATGAAAATATCTTAATTCTCGCCAAAGACGGCAGTGTTAAAGAAATTACAGCGATCGAAAATGCGCTGATTCAGCAAACTATTTCAACGCCGATAAAAAAATTCTACATTTGTTTTCCGAAGAAGGAACATTAATCACCTTATTCCTATAATTTTAAACGATCATAATATTCTTATTTCATGCAATTTTCTGCCAAGCAAATCGCCGGTTTTATTCATGCGACCATAGAGGGGAATGAAGACGCTACCGTAAGTAGCTTCAATAATATAGAATCCGCAACAAAAGGCGACCTTACCTTTATGGGTAATCCCAAATATGAAGAACAGTTATATCAGACCCAGGCCTCCGTTGTGCTTATCGGGAAAGATTTTGTGCCCAAACAGAAAATAAATGCGACGCTTCTGATTGTGGAGGACGCTTATGCGGCATTTGCCTCTTTATTACAAATATACCAGGAAATGCACGTAAAAGGGCTTCACGGCATTGAAGAACAGGCATTTGTCTCTGAATCTGCCCGTCTCGGAGAAAATATATATATCGGCGCTTTTACCTATGTCAATAACAGATGTTCTATTGGTTCAAACACGAAAGTATATCCGGGTTGCTATTTAGGAGAAAATGTGACGGTTGGAGAAAATACCATTATTTATGCCGGGGTTAAAATCTACCATGACTGTGTTATAGGTAGTAATGTCATTATACATGCTGGGGCCGTGATCGGAGCCGATGGATTCGGTTTTGTACCGCAAAAAGACGGCACCTTCCAAAAGATCCCCCAAATTGGGAATGTAATTATTGAAGATCAAGTGGAGATTGGCGCTAATACCTGTATTGACCGGGCTACCCTTAAATCGACCATCATCCACAAGGGCGTGAAAATAGACAATTTAGTTCAACTGGCCCATAACGTGGAGATTGGAGAACATACTGGCATTGCAGCTCAAGTAGGTATCAGTGGCAGTACCCGACTGGGCAAACATAATATGATTGCCGGCCAGGTGGGTATTGCAGGCCATCTTAATATAGCGGACCAATTTACCGCCACTGCCCAAAGCGGTGTTTCTAAATCCTCCCCGGAAAAAGGGCAGATTGTTGCCGGTTCTCCCGCCTTCCCGCTTCGGGATAATTTACGCAGTCACGCTGTATTCCGCCACTTACCAGAAATGGAAAGGAGGCTCGCTGCATTAGAAAAATTGGTTGAATCCTTCAAAAAAGGGTAAAAATTTCCCTTTCCACTTTTCATGTTGTAATTTTGCCCCGAATTCAAACAGGCATTTGCAATAATCAGACGGAGCAATATTAAAAAATAATAATTACAAGATTTGTTATGAATCAGAAGTTTAATCCAAATAAACAACACACTTTAGGCAATTCAGTCAGCATCAGTGGAACCGGTTTGCATACAGGTGAAATGGTGGACATGCAGCTCCGTCCCGCCAACCCTGGATTTGGTATCCAGTTTCAGCGCATCGACCTCCAGAACAAACCCATGATCAAAGCAGATTGTGATCTGGTCACAGATACCAGCCGCGGAACAACTTTGCAGGTCGGTGAGGCAAAGGTTTCTACAGTGGAACATCTCTTAGCCGCTCTTGTCGGAATGAGTGTGGATAACGTTTTAATTGAACTCAATGGTCCGGAAATCCCAATTATGGATGGAAGTGCCCAGCCCTTTATTGAAATTATTGAAACAGCCGGGATTGTAGAGCAGGAAGCTGCAAAAATCTGGTATCAGATTGATGAAAATATATTTCATTATGACGAAGAAAAGCGCGTTGAGATGGTGGCGATGCCAGCAGCCAACGGCTTTAGTGTTACGGCACTGATTGATTTTAACAGCCCTGTACTCGGCACCCAGTACGCCCAGTTAAAAAACATCAGAAACTTCAAAACGGAAATTGCACCGTGCAGGACCTTCAGCTTCCTACATGAACTAGAAGCACTGTTAGAACATAACCTGATTAAAGGTGGCGATATCAACAATGCCATTATTATCGTAGATAAGCCTATCTCTGATACAGAGATGGCGCATCTGGCGAAGGTGTTTAAAAGAGATAAAGTTGAGGTGAAAAGCGGTGGCTATCTCAATAATCTGGAACTTCGCTTCCCCAATGAACCGGCTAGGCATAAGTTGCTCGATGTCGTGGGTGATCTGGCATTAATTGGCTACCCCATCAAAGCCAGAATCCTGGCACACCGCCCCGGGCATAGCTCGAATGTGGCTTTTGCAAAAACAATCAAAGCCCATATCATGCGCAACAAGCACGTCAAGGACATCCCCACCTATGATTATACACAGCCCCCGATTTACACGCTGGAGCATATTGAAAAGACACTCCCTCACCGCTATCCATTTTTATTAGTAGATAAAATCATTGATCTGACAGATACCTCCATTGTGGGGGTAAAAAATGTCACTTTCAACGAACAGTTCTTCCAGGGCCATTTTCCGGGTAACCCGATTATGCCTGGGGTTCTGCAGGTGGAAGCACTCGCGCAGACCGGTGGCATTCTCTGTATTAATCTGATGGGTGAAGGGGATTATGATACTTATTTTCTGAAAATTGACAACTGCAAATTTAAGCAGATGGTCCGTCCCGGAGATACACTCCTTTTGAAAATGGAGCTCAATAGCCCTATTCGGCGCGGTCTGTGTGATATGCATGGCACCGTCTATGCAAACGGAAAAATCGCCACGGAAGCCGATATGGTGGCTCAGGTAGTTAAACGCAAGGACAGCAAGTAACATGCTGATTATCACCCAAAAAAATAGCCATAACTCCGTTGCCAAGTGAATTAGATAGTCAATTTCTCCTGTGGTAGCGATCGCCCCTTAGATTTGACATTCCAATGACAAATAATATACGACCTTTGAGCCCGGCTTACACCGGGCTTTTTTAATTTGGGCGTTTAATTAAGAACCAATAAAGCTCTTACGAAAGCCCTTAATTGTTATTAATATTACCACCATTCGTCTTGTGCTGATGACAATACGACCATTATAAAAGGAATTTGTCCAATGGATCTAGTGAAAATGACAGAAAATGAATGTTTAGAATCCGGGATGGAAATCATCTACCGCAAGGAATATGCAGTACCAGGTTCGATCGCCTCCAGTATTACGTCTTTCGCATTAGAAGATCAATGGCCAAAACAGGACAGTGGGATGTTGCATTATAATTATGCTGTAGATACAGCAGAACCACAAACCCTCGATCTTCGTTTTTGTGTCACAGGTAATCGTTATTGTAACAATGAAGCTTGCAAGGTCTGCAGTGCAAGGAATGCGGATTCCTGTCCGGCAGCTACCGATACACTAAGCCTTTTTAATTTTCGTTTTACACCCAATTACCTCAATCAGTTTGTCAGTGGTAATAAGGAAAAAAGCAAAAAAGAACACGTACTCGCCTTTGAGTATAAAACATCTTTTGTCAAACTTTTCCCGGTATGTCCAAGACAAAGAACTACGCTATCGGCTTTATTAGAAAGAAACTATACGGGTACGATGGAAAATATTTTCATCAATTCCAAAATTCACGAGATCCTGCTCTATAGCATGGATTGCCTCATTGAAGAAAAGAACCGGGAAGTATTCACCTGCCGGTTTCTGGCAGATGATGCCGGTCTGGATAAAATACAACAGGCGAAAGACATCCTGCTTCAAAACCTGGACTCTCCTATTACCATTAAGGAACTTAGCAAACGGGTGGCTATTAACGAATGCTACCTTAAAAAAGGTTTTAAAGAAGTTTTTGGTACTACGATATTCGATTTTTACCAGCAACAGCGGATGGATCACGCTAAATACCTTTTGTATCAAAAGGGACTAAGCGTTACGGATGTTGCTGCAATACTCGGCTATTCCACTATTTCTCATTTTTCCGCGGCTTTCAAGAAACAAACAGGTATCAAACCTTGTGAGTTGTTACTACGACCATAGATCAACCGCTCATTATTTAGTAATCGAGTGCAAATTAAGACGATCATGAAAGAAAGTATTAGTAACATCCCTTTCACGACAATTGATTGGGATAATGTTCCAATTACCGAATACCCGGGAGAAACCGGCACTGCCTTTTGGCAAACCCTTCAATATGCAGGTGTCCGTATGCGGATAGTCGAGTATTCACCGGGATATCTCGCGGATCACTGGTGCCAAAAAGGCCATATTGTCCACGTCCTGGAAGGTGATTTTGTTTCCGAAATGGAAAATGGTAAACACTACGGGCTGCAATCGGGCATGACCTATATTGTTTCGGATGATTTAAGTACCCACAGGTCCATCTCCAAAAACGGAGTCAAATTATTAATAATTGATGGAGATTTTCTGAAGTAAAAAGCAGTACTGCTTTTCACAAGCACCCCCAATTACTTCCGTCAAGAGTTTATACTCTTCTGATATACTATTAATTGCCACTATTTTGTTGAAGAGATATTACGATTAATTCGTACTAATTTACACGTAAATTCAAAACAAATGTACATGAATACAATTCCAACTTTTGAAATGTTAAAAATAAATTTGGTGGTTTTGAATTAATTAATCATTTTTATCATACCATATTGATTCGTTGTGGAGAGCATTAAAAGCATACCCCTGATATGCAGAGTATGTATACGGCAATGGGGAATAATCCCATACTTTTTAATGATCCTCTAGGAGATACAATAAAATATGATCAGGACGGCCAATATACTCAACAAGATGATGTAACAGTACATACAGGTGGTGGCGGCGGCGGTTACTGGCATAACGGTTATGATTTCGGCCAGCAACATCAACTCGGAGACAACCCTTTTGTAAAAGATCATGCGGGAAGTTATTCTTCTAATGGAGCAATGAAAATACTGAGTAGTGGTGGAACAAACGGTGGAACAGCTGATTACCTAAAGCCCAAGAATCCTTCACTACACGAGTTTAACGTAAAATGGAACCCAATTACGCCACTTGTTGAAGCAATAACAGGGAGAAGTGCTGAGACTTATGTTACAACAGAATTAAGTATTAAAGAAAGAGTAGATGCATTGGCGTTGGCCGTAAAGGGGGACTTAAACCTCTAGGCTTAGGTTCTACGGGTAGAACAGTAGCAGCAAACCTCACAGAGCAAATGGCAATGAAGGAAATTATGTCTAATCCTACTGCAGGTAAAACTATAATAAACACAATGAAAGATGCTTCAGGGCGTTGGAACGGTTGGAGTAAAATGTCAAATCGAACAGCTCACGGTGTCGAAATACATTATAATGCTTTATGGGAGAATGGAGTAATAAAGTCTATCGATGATTTTAAATTCATAGGAGAGAAATTGTTATGAAAGTAATCTGTAAATATAATGACCCTTCAAATTTGCCAAGTGGCATTCCTGATAATTTTGATTACGGTCTTGAGATAAACAAAGAATATTTAGTTACAGGAATTTTGACTTTTAAGCAATCCGATGATTTATATTTCTTAGTTGATGAAAGTGGTCGCCCAAGTTGGTTTCCTTTTCAGATTTTTGAAATAATAAATAATAAGTTACCCAAAATTTGGTTTATAAAAATCAATGTTAGAAATGATTATGTTGATTACAAAAATTTAATTGGATTTAATGAGCTTTGTAATAATGATGCCTTTTTTAATCAACTTTTAGAAAGAGACGAAGAGGCAATGCAGGTTTATTTTAAGCGAAAGATAGAACTAGAAAAGGAATTAGCAGAATAGAAGGTTTTGAATTTTAAATGACGAAATGGATTTCAATTTGTAGGCAACTAAATTGCACTATAAACTAAGAAATTTTTTTATAACGTGCGATAGTTTTCGGAAGTCTCAAGCTGGCAAGGTAATTAGCCGGATAATGATACAGGTTATAAACGTTATTATTCAAAGCAAGATTACCGAACTTCATTAGATGGGTTGACTGTTGTGTTGATGTTCAGGAACCGAGTTTAAACTTGAGTCAAAGAATCTGGTTTCCAAAAAAAGGGAAAGAAAATATATTTAGATATCATACTGGACTTACTCCATTTTATAGAAAAAATCAGGAAAAGTGAGAAAAAATATACTATCAAACTTTCCAAGTTTGATAGTATATAAAAAATGGATGGCAAAAATATTATAGAGCCGAAAGTCATCCATTTGTAAAAGATCATGCGGGAAGTCATTCTTGATGGAGCAATGAAAATACTGAGTGGTGGATCAAAGGCTGGAGCAGCTGATTACCCAAAGCCCAAGAATCCTAAACTACACGACTTTAACGTAAAATGAACCCTATTACGCCACTTGCTGAAGCGATAACAGGGAGAAGTGTTGAGACTTATGGTAGAACAGAATTAAGTATTAAAGAAAGAGTAGATGCATTGGCGCTATTTGTAGTTGCTGGGATTGGCACAAAGAGGGGACTTAAACCTCTGGGCTTAGGTTCTACGGGTAGAACAGTAGCAGCAAACCTAAGGTAATAAAGGAAATCATGTCTAATCCTACTGCAGGTAAAACCATAAAGACGGGAATGAAGGATAGCCGTTGGTTATATTGTAATAAAATGCAATATGTTCATGCCGCACTGGACCGAACGAAAACTACCATACACTACGTAGAGGAATTTGAGAATGGTGTTTTAAAATCTGTTGATGATCTTAAATTTAAATAATTTATGAAAATACGTTGCATCAATAATACAGGAGCAAATTTGCGTTCCTATGAGTACGAGCCGATTACTAATAAAGAAGTGTTTGGGAGATTTGGAGTGTCTGAGAGTGCAGAATATGGAATAGAAATCGGTAAAGAATATTTAGTAATAGGTCTGATAACCTTCCAAACCTATCTGGCTTATCTAATAGATGATAATGGCTTCATTTCTGCCTGTCCGTGTCCATTGTTTGAAGTTGTTGATAGTAAAGTAAAATCAAATTGGCACTTTAGATTAATAGAAAAGGATGAAGATATTTATCCGTTTGTGCAGGCAATTTTAGGATATCCCGAATTATGTTCTGATAAAAGAGCATATGAAAATCTTATTGTAGAAATGGAGGAAGATGCGCAACGTATTTACTTCAGACGAAAGATAATGTTAGAAAAAAAATTAGAGGGACAACGATAGAACCGTCAATATTAAGTGGGTTTTGTTGTTTTATATATCAAAGAGATTTCACTTCCTTTAATGAGGTGACTAACGGCTGCGAGCAGTCATTCCCTTTCTTTTTCTGGCAGCGTCGCAATATCCTGGAACCGTCTGATCATAGCATGGTCTTTAAACAGCCTGCCCAGTTCGTTCCCTCCCAATAAATAGCCTACCGTAGTCTATCATGCGATACCACCCTCTTATTATTCCAACCATTTCCACCGCTTCGCCCAATCCTGTAGAAACGCCTTACGATATTTAGAAATGGTTCTGGCACCTTGCTGTTTACCAAAGAATAATTCAGGTTCCTGGCGGTCGCTGTACCAATGTACCCCAAGTTTGTAATCATCCGGATTAGGCTTCCCTGGCCAGGGTACCGTACTCACAAACTGTCCAGTAATTCCATTGAGCGCAGCAATTCCACTCGATGTCGTATAAGTACAAGTT
>DATJDF010000161.1:0-2198 GCA_035497555.1 Arachidicoccus sp.
GGCGCAGCCAAAAAGCTTTCCAATAACGCAGCCCATTTCCATTGATGATCCCTCCACCAGAAATTGAAAATCCATCAACACCATCTGCATTAATAAGGGCCGCAAAATATTTAACAGATTGTCCTTCTATGCGGGTGGAGATAATTTTAAAATCAGAAATATCATCGCTTCCCTTGAGTGTTGCCCCTTTTTCGATATATAGATGCGTATTCGGCTTAAAAAATAAGGAGCCGGTAAGATAAACTCCTTTTGGAACAACTACCACCCCACCTCCAGCTTCAGAAGCCTTATCAATAATTGCCTGTATCTTTTCCGTTTGCACAACCGTACTATCACTCTTTACTTCATAATCATTCAGTGCATACTGCTTCCCCAGTGTACTTAGAGGTAAAATACTTGTATCCGAAAACCAACCCGGAATTGGGGAGCCATCTGGAAAATTTTGTGCACGTAGGTTCCCGCCATTTGTTATAAATGGAGCAACAAAAAGGAACATCAAAATAAAAAGGAGTGCGTTCTTGTATTTCATCTTTAAAATATTTCAATAAAAAATTCAGTGTCTTTAACCCTTTCCCGGATAAACATACCAATTAATCAACGATATTCATAACACTTATCAACATAAAAACTAAACAAAAGCCCAGTTAAAAATGGCAGCCTAAGCCAGCGCAAACATAAAAGGGGGCCACCTCTGTTTTAATTATACGGTTAATACCCCATATTCTGGGTATAAAAGCCTGGTTTCACCTCCATCTGGCTTAAAGGTATTGGATATAGATAGCGGCCATCCTTCACATTACTCTTGTCTGCACCTTCCGGATTATTATACCTATCAAATTTTGCGTCTGTAGCTGTCTTCCATTCATTCCAGCGCACGAGGTCGAACCAACGAATCCCCTCACCAAGAAACTCGATACGGCGTTCTTCTTTAACAAAGGCCAAAGCCTGCTGGGAACTTGCAGCTGTTTCGGGAGCACATCCTGCTCTCTCGCGGATCTTGTTTACAATAGCCATTGCCGCGTTGGCATTCTTCGTCGCCAGAATCTCAGCATACATCAGCATTACGTCTTCCAACCGGATAATGGGCAGGTTTACGCCCCAATCATCGTCATCCTGCATACCTGCTTCTGCATTAATGGACATGCCCAGAGCCGCAATCTTTCTTTTGGACGGCATAAACTTATAGATCATGGTACGTGTAAAGACATTCACCACAGTTCCGTCTTGAAGCGTCAGCGGCTCGCTTATCTGTGTATAAGCTGGGTTGTTGGGTTCAGCAGCATATCCTGTCAGGATACTATACCCATAACCACGCGCGTCTCTATGTGGACTTCCTCCTGTCGTATAGACTTTATCAAAATCGTACATCAATGACTTCTCGACAAAAATATCGTTGCCAAAAATCCGCCTATCGGTATACGAAGGCGGTAAGGCCGGACTAAAATTAAATATTGCTGGGTTCCCCGTTCCACCGGTACGATGTTGTATTGAAAAAATTGCATATTTATTATAATAATCTGCCGTCGGCATAAACTGCTTGCGCCACTCTGTACTATCGGGCGCCCAATATTTATTACCGTTACTTTCAGAAAAAGCTATGACAGATTTTAATGTAGTCTCAGCCAGCGGCAAGGCAGCTGCATCATTAAATGGAAATCCCACCATCGTCATATATACGCGTCCAAGCATAGCTTCCGCAGCGATTTTATCAGCACGACCTGCTTTTGCAATCGATGTGTTGGTATTATTGACCATCTGGCTGGCAACCGGTAACTTTTCTATCGCCGCTTTGAAATCGGGAACAACAATTTTGTCCAGGATGTCGCGTGGTGCCGACTGCGCAACCTGTTTCACCTCGGCTGGCAGCATCGGCCTGTCTATCAGCGGAATGTTCCCAAATAAACGTGCCAGTTCAAAATATGCCCAGCCTCTTAAAAAATGAGCCTCTCCCAAAAACTGATCTTTCATTTGGGTGTTGGTTCCAAAGTCACATTCGGGAATTTTAGTAAGTGCTACGTTGGCATTGTATATTACTTTGTACCACTCATTCCATACATTATTGAAGGTGGCGATATCATCACCGGCCCTGAAAGTCCCGATCTCAGCATAATCACGCAGACCGTTTGTCAGCGGCGTTACCCAGACATTATCAGAACGGCATTCTGACATATATAAATATTCATCGTTTGTCAGACTCC
>DATJDF010000162.1:0-1598 GCA_035497555.1 Arachidicoccus sp.
TTGCCCAGCAACATTCGGCCCCCATTGCCGGACAGGTACAGGATGAAAATGGTCAGCCCGTGCCATTTGCAACTGTTCAATTTATGACCTCAGATACCGCGTCAAAATTTCTCAGTGAAAAAATAGCGGACGAAAAGGGCCAGTTTAAAGTGAATCTCCCGCAAAGAGAAAAATATTGGCTAAAGGCCTCTGGGATCAGTTTCCAACAGTTGGCAACCTGGGTGCATCCAGATAGCGCCGGACTTAAAGTGATTCTTGAAAAAAAGCAGTCAGATCTGGCAACAGTGACCGTCAATAGTACCCGGCCCCTGATTACCAGAAAAATCGACCGGATTGTCATGGACGTCGAAAACAATGCCCTGACTGCGGGTAAATCCTCTATGGACATAATGGAAATGGCACCCGGGATGTTTGTTGACAGAAATGGTGGCATTTCTATAAATGGTAATTCCGGCACCCGGATTATGATCAATGGCAAAATGCTTCATCTCAGTGGAGATGACCTGACGGCTTATCTGAATAACCTAAGAGCGGCGGATATCAAATCTATTGAGATTATAGCCCATCCATCTGCAGAATTTGATGCAGAAGGCAGTGGTGGCATTATCAATATTATTTTAAAGAAAAAGCGTACAGCAGGACTATCGGGATCAGTAAATGCCGGATATTCCCAAGGACGTTACGCAGGTAATGATCAAGGCTTGCAGCTGAATTATAACAAATCTAAAGTCACACTAAGCAGTAGTTATTCCCGTTACCAGGATCGTCGCTTTAATGATATTACCCAGGAAAGGACATTTCCGGAAAACGGCATTTACACCGCGGCCAATAATATCATAAACCATTACAACGGCAATAGTATACGTGTTGGCGGAACTTATGACATAAGTGATAAACAATATATTGGACTGGAGTATGCCGGTTCCTTTAATATATCCGGTTCAAATACGCATTCCATCAGCAATATCAATTACCCCCAAAATGAATCTGAGAGTTTTGTATCTGATGGTAACTTTACAGATCATAATGCGAGGAATCTGCACGATGTCACTTTAAACTATCACCTGGATACGGATACCTCAGGTTCTAAATTTGACTTTACGGCTGATTACACTTTTACCAATAACAATAGTTCTAATCTTTCGCAGAGCCAGGACCTGGACATGGATCATGAAGTTATCAGAGATTCTGCCTTTAGATTTGCGATGCCGAACAAAGCGATGATCCTAACGGCCGATGCTAAATACCAAAAAGTGTTTACACCAGTAACTAAACTAAACATCGGTGCAAAATACACCGGAACCAGGATCGATAATTTTAACCGTTTTTACAGTATTACTGATGACAAATGGCAGGAGAATCCAGCGAAAAAATACACCTACCATTATAATGAACACATCATGGCCGGCTTTATGAGCCTGGAAACAAAAATTCTGGAAACTGAGTTCCAATTAGGCCTTAGAGGAGAATATACGGATACAAAAGGCGAACTGGTGTCCCTGAAGAATCAGAAAATCAACAATCAATACTTTAATCTGTTCCCCAGTGTGTTTATCAAAAGAAACCTGAATGAATCCGGTGATAATTACCTGAATTTC
>DATJDF010000163.1:0-6555 GCA_035497555.1 Arachidicoccus sp.
TACAGGAAAAATTTTCTGTACTACTCAACAAAAATAAGCTAAGGCTTACCAAAGAAGGAGAACGAGGTGCCTACATCCTGAAACCAATTCCAATTATAGGAAAAAGACCTGACCAAATGCCTGCTAATGAACATTTGACAATGCAGATTGCTCGGCAAGTTTACGGTATTGAGACGGCTGCAAACGCACTGATATTTTTTAATGATGGAACACCTGCCTATATTACAAAACGTTTTGACGTAAAAGAAGATGGAACAAAATTAGCACAGGAAGATTTTGCATCCCTTGCTGGCAGAACACCACAAACCCATGGTGAACATTATAAATACTTGGGGAACTATTTAGAATTATTTCATTTAATGAAAGATTATTTAACAGCATATCAATTGGAAGCGTCTAAACTAATGAAAATACTGATATTCAATTATCTGTTTTCAAATGGTGACGCCCATTTTAAAAACTTTTCTTTGCTTGAAACTCCCATGAGAGATTATAGATTAAGCCCGGCTTATGACCTATTAAATAGTCGTATTCACATACAAGACAAGGACTTCGCACTGGACGATGGACTTTTGCCTCCAAATTTAACGCAGGGGGAAATCAGGCAACAATTTACCACTCTGTCTGAGCAAGCTGGCATTAATTTAAAAACATTTAATGATATTATTGTTTTGATGCTATCACAACCAGATAAAATAGAAAACTTGATAACCGCTTCCTATCTGAAAGAAAGCTCAAAAAGAAATTACTGGCAATCCTATCAGGGTCGATTAAAACAATTAATGAAAATGTAGGTACCGAATTTTAAAATAACATTGTTATTTTGAAGTCAGATTGAGCAGTTTAATAACGGTAAAATGCGCAGTGACGCATAAAATGCCAAGCAACAGGGAAAGAATCAAATATCCTTTATGCATAATAGGTAGCCACCTATTTTTAATGATTTAAAATTATGGAATTAATCATAATAAAGAATTAATTGCATCGCCATGTAACAAGGATCATATTATTAATCAGCCTTTACGGGTCCGGCAAAATTAGGATTTCCTGATTTTGTAGCGGTAGAAGGATTCATTTTCAGACCGGTGATTTTAAGCACAATGGCCGGATTCGAAGGGGCGTCTGCCGGTAGATACACTTTTAATCCACTTTCCTGCTGCGAAAAACGTAAGGGGGCTTTACGACCTAACAGCGTGACTTCCTTCACAGATCCTTTTAGTTTCCCTGGTTTAATACTGGCAATGGTAATCGCGTCTTGAGGCCAGGTCCCCGTTAAGATCGCAAAAAGTGTATCCTTTTTGACGGTATAGTTAATACGGGTATTACCCGACTTGTCGCTAAATCTGATCCAGCTATGTGTATCGTAAATGGCCTGACCATTTTGGTTTAACCAATCTCCTATGGAAAGCAAAACCTGTTGCTGATCCTCAGGAATGCGGCCATCTGCCGTCGGCGACAAGTTGAGTAGTAGCGTACCGTTTTTACTGACAACCTCTATTAATTTATGCAAAATGGAGGCAGCACTGCTGATTTTCATGTCTTCAGTGTACCCCCAACTACTCCCAATCTTAGTGTCCACCTGCCAAACACCTGTGCGTATTCCAGGAGGAACTTTCCCTTCAAAATCAAGGATGGAGCCAATCGTATTAATATTTGTACCTGCTGGTGCATAGGCTGCTTTTTTAGCGCTGATAGACACTTCCTTTCCCCAGCTTTTCGCACGGTTATAATAATAAGCTGCAACCTCCAGTTTAAGTGGATCTAAATAACGCTGGTCAATCCCGTTATCGAACCATAGCATATCAGGCTTATACTGATCAATCAGTTCCACATTCCGCTCATACCAATTGACAAGGAATTGCTGGCAGGCAAGGCTGCTTCGATCAGCAACATGATAGAATTTTTTCCACTCAGGATCAAATAAATCGGCTTTAGCAGCTTTCAATCTTTTTGTAAGAGAATCCGGTGGATTGATAAACTGAAAATTTTCAATTCCATGATTGGAAACGCCAAATTTAAGGCCTTCCTTTCTGACAGCTACAGCAAGCTCCCCTATCAAATCCCGCTTCGGGCCCATCTTCACAACGTTATAGGGCGTTACCTTACTATCCCAAAGGGCAAAATTATCATGATGTTGTGCAGTAGGTATCACAAACCTGGCCCCGGCTCTTTTAAAGAGTGCCGCCCACTGATTTGCCCTGAAATGCTTTTGTGTGAATAAGGGAATAAAATCTTTATAACCAAAATGGGCCGGGTCCCCATAATGCGCTGCGTGCCATGCAGCGACACCGGCATTTCCATACATATGTTTTTCATACCACTCACTTTGATGCGCCGGGACTGAATATAAACCCCAATGAAGGAATATGCCGAATTTGGCACCGATAAACCAGCCAGGTACATGATAATTGTCAGTTAACGAAATCCAGGTCGGCTTGAAAGGGCCTTTGGGCATCTTATTTTTGATATGGGCAACTGCAGCAGCTACCACCTTGGGAGTCGTTTCCGGAGCCATATCAAATCCAGTATTATTTCCGCCCTCTCCTATTTCAAGGTTCAAGACCCTGGTAATAGGCGGATCAAAACGCGGTATATCCTGTACTACATGATCCAACCCTACCACATCTGCATTTTGTGCCTTTGTAACACCTGAAATGCAAATAACAGCTCCAATCAATAATAAGCCCCTGAGGTTTTTTATATAATTTACGCGCATGTATTAGCTTGCTGTTCTACCACTATATTTTTAGTGCACCTGTAGCCCGGTTGCCTCGAACTACATTATAAATTTAAAATAATTGTTATCTGAATTTTAAATTTACTTTATATTCTGGAATCAGCCATACATTTTTTAAGATACCGGCTTCCATTTGTTTAATTGGCGGGGTTTCGTCAAAATACTTCCGATAATCTTTTTGCAATGGTTTCAATATTAGCGTATAACTATTGCCGCTATTTGTTTTGGAACTGCCTATGCCAGACAAATGCGTATCAAAAAGATCTCCGTTATAAAAATCATCTGCCATTAACCTGCCATCATGATACAGTCTGGCCTTATCGGCTTCATATTGCATTCGCAGGATAAAATCGCCATGATCACCCTTTGTTTCAGCGGTAAGCACAAATGCATGACTTTGACCAGCGGCAGGGTCCATGGGTTTTGAAGCAAGGATGTCTACTTTTTTGAATCCGTTTAACGCATATGGATAATGCGGGAAGGTATAAGCAACCCTGACCTTCCAGGTACTATCCGTTAAAAAAACCTCCCGGTCATAATTATTATGTATAACAGTCAAATGCCCCATAAAGGCTGTTGCAGATGCATTTGTCGGGAAACTGACTAGCAGGTCATTATTACCCGGTGATAGATATCCTGTAATATCCAGCTGATTTAATCCATCTTTTCTAACTTCTTGTTGGACGATTCGGTTGTTAATGGTAATACTAGCCTGTGCATCGCTTAAAAAATAAAATGTCGCCTGTCGGATTCCTGATGGGTTATCCAGTTTCAAATGTTTAAAAAACAGATTTTTCAGTAATACATTTTGCCCTTTTTGTGCTAAAGGCGGTATGCTAATCCTGTCCGCGTCCGCCAATAAATGCGCATTCTTTACTTTAACCTCACCCTTTCGCTGTGGAACCGAAAAGCTATATTCCTGAAATATATCTTCCGAAGTAGATGGAAGCTGTTTACTGTCCAACAGCAACCCGCTACCCCCTTCACCCACACTGTTCCTAGTGCTGCGCCTGGCATGACCCAGCATTTTTAACTGAAACTCGTTAGAAAATCCGAATAAATGCAGACCCTCCCTATTTTCATACATGCCTTGCTTACTTAGGTAGAAACGCTTTTCTTGTCCTCGCTTTAATAACCACGCACTGTTCCCGCTGGATTTAGATAATATAATTATGCGGCTCATTACACCCTTCGCATCTTCCACATTAATGATGTGGTAAGCACGGTCTTTGAAACCTACAATATAATAATAACCATTTTTATGTTGGATGGTGGCAGTCTGGCAAGTAATTTTTCTGACGCCTTGCTCCTCAAGGCAAAACTCCGGTTGATCGGTAACATCACATGTAAAAATCCAATTCTGCAAGCCGTCTGCCCGGACACAGCCTAAAGGCTGTGCTGTAGCATACTTTAAGAGCACTTTATCCATTGTAAAATTTACCGGCCAGATAAAGAGACTGCTATCGGGTATAGAAATTCCGTTTTGTGGAAAACGGATCCTCTCCTTCCCCAATTTTACCTCGAACTGTGCCGCCTTGACTTCCGTTTTTATATTATGGCGGCAATAATTTATTCCGAATACAAAAGCTGCCTCCTTACTGGCCCTCACACCATATTGTAATCCACTTTCCTGCGCAGGGAAATAAGGTGTCATAGGTGCCAAACGGCCTCCAAACTCGTTTAAGAAATAATGAATCTTTTTTATTTCAAAATAACTATTATTTAAAATTCCTGTTTCACGAATGGCAGCTTGAAAATCGTAGCTGATAACCGGATTTGTATTCCAGGATCCCGAACGCTGGGTTTCCTCTAAAGAAGTCAGGGCGCCGTGTGGGTTAGAACCGCCGGCAAACATATAATACCCTATCAGATTGCTTCCAGAACCTAGTTTAGCGAGCATCAGCGCAGCACCATCTAACTTACCTATTTTTAAGCGCCTATGGTCTGTATTTTGGATACCCACGCCCATTTCGCAGGTGAAATAAGGATAGATAGTCTTGTTTGCGCTTCCAACTTTTGATCCCCCTGCTTCGTTTCCGATTTTATCGTTATCTCTGAAAGCTGTAAACTGATAATTTTCACAACTGGTATTCCTATCAATATTTGTGGCCCAGGGCTCGTCCGGATAAGCACCCCAAAGTGGAATGACCTCACTTGCGGGTACACTGGCATTTCCCCAGCCGGTTACCGTATATAGGGGAACGTCGATCCCGTATTTTCTGGCCGTACGCTTGAGCCATAATATATAGGACTCGCCGGCTTTTCCACGTCCATATTCGTTTTCCAATTGAACGCCGATCACAGGTCCGCCATTTTTATACAAATGACCTTTTAACTGCATGGCGATCTGCTGATAAAGAATTTCTACGTAATGTTCATAAAGAGGATCATTTGTCCTTAGTTTAATTCCTGGTTTTTCCAGCAGCCAATCCGGTGTACCCCCGTTTCGAACTTCCGCATGGCACCAGGGTCCAATTCTTGGATATGCATACATACCGTGCTTCTGGCAACAGGCTATAAATGCGCTGAGATCCTTATTGTCACTCCAATCAAATTTCCCTTCTATTTCTTCATGGTGGATCCATAAGACATAACAGGCGACGATATTCACACCGCAGGCTTTCATTTTTGACAAAACATCATCCCATTCAGCTCTGGGAATGCGGGAATAATGTACCTCACCCATTACGGGAACAACTGCCTTGCCACCGATAGTAAGATACCGGCTATTCGCTAATATCTCCTTGCCCTGAGGACCTGGGTCACCCATATGCAGGGCGCCGCTTATTATCTTCTCTGCAGGTTCGCTGGCATCTATACGAAAAACCTGTTGTGCATTTACTGCGGTAGCAACAGTCATCAGAAAAAAAAGAAAGGACAGATATTTAGCCATAAGCTTAAAATTTTTACGGGTAAGAAATTCTGAGAAGTAGCTCATACAAATTTACTATTGGAAATAATAATTAACTGTACTACTTACCGGACAATATTGCCTTTCCAATGGACAATATGCTGATTTTGCCAATTAAGGCTTTAAGGGCACTCCCCATTTGAGTCGGCAAGAACTCAGTTGCACCTTCCTTTCTCCAAATAACCCCATAGCACAGCGCGCCTTTTCAACTTTTAAAGTCCAAATCCATTTTACTTACTTTTTTGTTCATTTCACCGACATTTTCATTTGCCATGAATTCACTATTGATTAACATTATTTCTATAGTTTTCTGAAAACGGCTTTTGCGTTCCCACTTGATTTACAAGCCGAAAACAAGGCAAAATCTACTTATTGTGCAGAAATATTGTAAAATATACAATTTTGGGTTTTTACCTTAATTTTATGTTAATCTGTATATTATTATGTATAACATATTAAATTTATAG
This sequence comes from Arachidicoccus sp., assembly GCA_035497555.1. Lineage (GTDB taxonomy): Bacteria > Bacteroidota > Bacteroidia > Chitinophagales > Chitinophagaceae > Arachidicoccus. The sequence continues at coordinate 6,116 of DATJDF010000163.1, forward strand.
GACATTATTTATGAAAACGTTGCACTAACTAACCAAATTCTATAATCGTTTGTTTTTAGGCACTAAGCCATAGTAGCATTGACTTGTAGGCGATTTTTACGGAAACGGTTGCGTAAATTTTTCATTAAAAAATATTAGAATTCGCTACTTTAGCTTTCTATATTTTTTAACATAAAAACGTCATCCAATGAGACCTCAATTATTAAAAGTTTCGAAAGGTTTAAATGATTCATTTAGTATTCGACGTGACCAGGAACCTGACGTTAACAATAAATGGCACTACCATCCTGAAATCGAACTCATCCATATTAAAGGAGGTAAAGGCCTGCAATTCGTCGGTGACAATATCCGGGAATTCGAGGCAGGCAATATGGTCATCATTGGCGCGAACCTCCCCCATTACTGGAAATTCGATGATGTCTATTTTGCAGAATCCGGAA
>DATJDF010000164.1:0-3445 GCA_035497555.1 Arachidicoccus sp.
TGAATGTACAGGGTTGTCGCTTCTTTTTGGTCATTACCAATCCCATTCATTTTTACAACAAAGAGCTACTCGGATACAACCTTACTTATCCTGAACTTCGGACCTATTCACTGGGTGTAAATTTAAACCTCTAAAGCCTAAAACGGTACTAAGATGAAAAATATAGTAAATAGTAATAAAAACCATAGGCACAGCGGACTTAAGTGCGCAGTTGCCATACTCCTGGGTTATGTTATCACGGTGATCCTGCCCGGTTGCAGCAAAGTACTGGATAAAACGGATCTGAATGCCTTTAATGAAAATCAGGTGTTCAATGATTCCTTACTCGCCAGGGGCTATGTGGATTATATTTATGATCAGAATTCACCGGGCTGGCCCTCTGGCGACTGGCTGAAAGTAACGGATGAGATCGCTGGAGAAACGCCCTATTTTGATGGATCTCTGCAGGTAGGAAAGGTGGCCGATTATGGTACCTCAACAGATGCCAATACGGTTTGGGGTAAATTCCGTACGATCAATCAGTTTATTGAGAAAATGGATAAGAGTACCCTAAGCCCTGCCTATAAGGCCAGGCTGGTAGCCCAGGTTAAATTTTTCCGTGCTTATCGTTATTTTGAATTAATTAAATTATATGGTGGGGTACCGATTCTGCTGAATGTACAGGATGGTATCGGCCAGGCGGCTAAAGACGCTTCTGAATTACCGCGTAATAAAACCTCGGAATGTGTGGCTCAGATTGTCAAAGATCTGGATGATGCAATTGCGGGTCTTCCCGGGAAATGGGATGATGGCGACGATTGGGGTCGTATTACCAGCGGTGCAGCTGCTGCCTTAAAAGGCCGGGTGCTGCTCTATTGGGCCAGCCCGCAATTTAATCCAAATGATTTGCAGGACCGGTGGAAAGCTGCATATGATGCCAATAAACAGGCCATGGATTTACTAACTGCCAACGGGTATGGTCTGAATCCTGATTTTCAGAATATGTGGTTTAAAGAAGTAGATAATCCTGAAGCAGTTTGGTCTGTTGGTTATAATAATCAAACTGCTGATCAGCTGAAGAAAAATGATGGCTGGGACAATAGCACCAGGCCGGCGTATTTAGGTACGGGTGGCGGCTCCAACCAGCCGGTATGGCAAATCGTCAATGCCTTCCCGATGAAGGACGGGAAAAAAATCGATGATCCGACCGGTGAATTTACCTATAATCCCCAGCTTTTTTATAAAAACCGGGATCCGCGTTTTGACGCGACGATTGCTTATAATGGTTGTACCTGGTCCATTAATGGAAATGAAAAATACAGGCTCTGGACTTATTTTGTTGGAAGTAAATCTGCAGAACCAAAGTCAAGTAGCTCCACAGGTTTTTACTGCCGCAAGGCAATTGATCCTAAAGTTGGGATAAGTGATGTACAGTTCGTAGGTACAGACTGGATGGAAATCCGTTTTGCCGAAGTGGTGCTGAATCTGGCGGAGAGTGCGATAGGTATTAATAAGTTACCTGAAGGTTATGAAGGCATCGAACAAATCCGTGAAAGGGCCGGCATCGAAGCAGGTTCGGACGGTCTATACGGCTTAAAATCCGGTATGGATCGCACGGAACTTTTTAAAGCAGCACTTTATGAACGTCAGATTGAGTTTGCGTTTGAAGGAAAACGCTATTGGGATATGCGCCGTTGGAAGCTATTTGAACCTACCTTAAACGGTACTTCCCGTACAGGTGTCAAAATATCACTGAATACTTCACTCATCTCGGGCCCTGATATGGAAGCACAGCGCGATACCATGGATTTAGATGAGCTGTATACAAAATATTTTACTTTCAAGAATCAGGATTTGGATACAAAATTTTTGATCAACTGGCAATCTAATTATTATTTCTTCCCACTCCCGCAACAGGCGATTGATAATGATCCGTTGCTTTTGCAGACCAAGGGGTGGAATGACGGTACTTTTGACCCGCTGCAATAGGAAAAAAAGTAACCTGATACACAGGTATTCAGGCTTCGAAGAAAAGCGATCTGAAATATCACTTAACATTTAAATTCATTATTCAAACCATTAATCAATGAAAAAGTATTATTTGCCCCTTCTTTTTTGCACACTGCTGGCCGCCGGTGGTCAGGTGCTGAAGGCGCAGTACCCGAAAATTACTTCAGCAGTTCGGGATTCAATCCAAACCTTTACTGACGCATTTAAGGCGCATTCAGATTCTATGTGGAAAATTGCCCTGCCCATCGTGGAAAAGCAGGCGCAAAATGGCCGGCCATACATCCCCTGGGCAGCACGCCCCACGGATTTGGCCGAGGTAGATCAATTGGCATTCCCTGGTGCAGAGGGGGGTGGCGCACATACGGCCGGTGGTCGCGGAGGTGATGTTTATGTGGTAACCAGTCTGGCAGATCATGGTCCAGGCACGTTCAGAGAAGCCTGCGAAAAAGGTGGTGCCCGCACAATTGTGTTTAATGTGGCAGGTATTATTCAATTGGAAACTCCCATTATCTTACGTGCGCCATATGTGACCATTGAAGGTCAGACGGCGCCGGGTGACGGGATATGTATCGCGGGCGAATCTTTCTGGATTAATACGCATGACGTGATCCTGCGCTATATGCGTTTCAGAAGAGGAAAAACCTGGGTAGGAAGAAGAGATGATGCGCTGGGTGGTAATCCAGTCGGAAATATTATTATTGATCACGTTTCTGCCAGCTGGGGACTCGATGAAAATATGTCTATTTACCGGCATATGTTTGACCCGGGCGATGGCTCTAAAGAAGAAAAACACGGAACTGTAAATGTGACTGTCCAGAACAGCATTTCTGCAGAATCACTGGATTACTGGAACCATGCATTTGGCAGCACCATGGGGGGTGAAAATTGCATGCTCGCGCGTAACCTTTGGGCAGATAATACGGGCCGAAATCCTTCGATCGGATGGAACGGAATATTTAACTTTGTAAATAATGTTGTTTTTAACTGGCATCATCGGTCTACAGATGGAGGTGATTACACAACTTTATTTAATATTATCAATAACTATTATAAGCCGGGGCCAGTAACCGATAAGGACGCGCCGGTTGGCCACCGGATCCTTAAACCCGAATCCGGCCGCAGTAAATTACCTTATGTTGTTTTTGGACGTGCTTATGTTCATGGCAACATCATGGACGGTTATGATAAAATCACGAAGGATAATTGGGCAGGCGGTGTGCAGATCGAAGGCAAGGATGGTGAACTTATGTCTTTTGATACAGCAAAGAAATATTTTCCTTTCATGAAATGGAATAAGCCGTTCCCACATGCTCCGGTGACCATTGTGTCTGCTCAGGATGCGTTTCAGTTTGTGTTGAAAAATGTCGGCGCCACGCTTCCCAGAAGAGACGCGGTAGATGCAAGGGTCGTCGAGCAGGTAAGAACCGGCAAAATTGCTTATAAAGAAATTAAAACG
>DATJDF010000165.1:0-1896 GCA_035497555.1 Arachidicoccus sp.
ACTTGGATGGTGTGTAGGGCGCCTGTTGTGCAACAGAAGCAGACAGCATACCTGCGCAAAGTAAAGTCAAAAAAAAGGGGAGGATTTTGTTCATAGAGATTTTAGGTTAATTTGCTTTGTGAACCAAAAGTACATCAAAAAATGGAGTTAGGTTCAGCCGGGGGTGAGAACGGACAAGGGTGGGGCACAGAAAATCCCGGTCGTAAAATTGACCGGGATTTAATTGCGCTGAATATAATCAGCAAATCTTTGAGCCGTTATCATCCAATTACTTTACATTCACCGTAATTGTCGTAGCCAGCGGTGCACCATAGGAGCGGTGTATCGCATCACCAAACTGCAGGGTAAGCACATGTTTGCCCGGCGTAAGATTGACAGTTGCTTCTGTTTGACCACCACCGTAATGGATATGGGTACTATCATCAGGAATTACCGTTCCGCTAGGAATAGAATCGCCGGCATCGATCAATAAATGATGATGACCAATACCTTCTTCAATTTTACTGTCTGGTGCTTTTTTAGCGACAGTCATATTATCGACACCAAATTCCAATTTTAAAGGGGACTGCACATTAGCGCCATCCTTTACATTTTTGAAATATACTTTTGCGCCGGCGGGAATTGCAGGCAAAGGAGCAACATCGGTACTGGCAGACATATCCATGCTATGTTCCATTGTAGCAGTGGAATCACCGTTTGCTTTTTGGTCAGTACCGGAATTACAGGCCACCAGAGAGGCGAGTAATATCGCGGGAATGACAAATAACTTTCGCATAAAAATTGATATTTTAGATTAAAAAATACGAGCGAATGTTAAAGATACGGTGTGCAGTATAGATTTCAAAGCAAAATACTGGTTTACTTCTTATTTTTGAGTTTAACTATTTAGAATTAACGTGGCCTTATCACTACCCGAACCGTTATTGGCATCACTGGAACAAAGTACCGGATTTGACCGCGCTGCCTTTATCAGCGCACATACGACCCAACCTGCAGCAATATCTATTCGGTATAATGATATAAAATTGGCGACGTTTAAAGGAGCATTACCGACTGATAAAATCAGTTGGAGTCCTTATGGGTATTATCTAGATAAACGGCCTTCCTTTACAGAAGATCCACTTTTTCATGGGGGACTCTATTATGTTCAGGAACCGGGCAGCCAATTTCTCTGGACGGCACTCTCTCAGATTCATGGCCGGGATGAACCGGTCCGGGTATTGGATTTATGCGGAGCTCCAGGGGGTAAATCGACCTTACTTGCCGGATATTTCCGGGGTGGATTAATTGTCGCCAATGAAGTCATTAAAAGTCGTGCGGGGGTTCTTGTAGAAAATTGCATGAAATGGGGCACAGGTAATATAGTCGTCACTTGTAATGATCCCGCGCATTTTCAGCGATTACAAGGCTATTTTGACGTAATCTTAATTGACGCGCCCTGCAGTGGAAGCGGGCTGTTTCGCAAAGACCCGGAGGCCATTAATGAATGGAGTCCGGATATGGTTACTATGTGCAGTAAAAGACAGCAGCGTATTATAAAAGATGTTCTTCCTGCCTTAAAGGAAGGCGGCTCATTGATATATGCTACTTGTTCTTATTCTCCTGAGGAGGATGAAAAGATAATGGATTGGTTGCGCTTGGAGCAGAGGATGGAAAATGTGCCTTTATCTATCGAAAATGAGGGTATTACAGTGGTAAAAGGCATGAGAGAACCTGCCGGAACGTCTAGATCCGGGCCGGAGGGCTACAAGTTCTTTCCTGATAAAGTCAGAAGTGAAGGTTTTTTTCTGTCTGTCTTTCGCAAGTCTACCCCGGAAATCCCGGTATACAATACCGGTAATGGTCTTTTGCCGATTTCAGCCGCGGAGCGCAAAGTATTAGCTCCCTGGGTAATAC
>DATJDF010000166.1:0-1667 GCA_035497555.1 Arachidicoccus sp.
GGGCCAGGTGGGCTGAGAGACGTATATGGTAAAACGATTACTGAGAAAGTTCCCTCCTCGACCAATTTCCTGGTATGGTGGGACGGCGACCTTACCAGGGAACTGTTGGATAAAAACAGAATTGATAAATGGGATTGGAAAAGCGAAAAGACAGTGAATTTGTTAACCGCAGAAGGATGTGTCTCAAATAATGGCACAAAAAGCACACCTTGTCTGAGCGCCGACCTATTGGGGGATTGGCGGGAGGAAGTCATTTGGCGTACATCAGACAGCAAGGAACTGCGGATATATACGACAACCATCCCTACAGATTTCAGGTGCTATACATTGATGCATGATCCTCAGTACCGGTTAAGTATTGCGTGGCAAAATACCAGTTACAATCAAGCGCCCCATACCGGTTTCTATTTTGGATACGGAATGGCGAAGCCGCCGAAGCCGAATATTACTCTGGTCAAATAACAGGTATACTCAGGGGGTTAATTGATACGTCCGACAATCGCCTTAAGGTCCCTGTAACCACTCAGCAAACTTCCAAACTCCTGACGGATTAATAGAATCCAACAGAATGTAATTGCTTTTTATAATTTCTAGGCGACATACCGGTCAATTTCTTAAAGGTATTTGAAAAATAAGACAGATGCTCAAACCCGGTATGATCACAGATCTCCGAAAGGCTCATTTGACTGGTGGCCATTAAATATTGTGCTCTTTCAATCCGTTTTTCGTTAATATAAACGACTGGCCGCATGCCGGTATATTCTTTAAATTGCCTCGAAAAATAATCAACATTTTGATGCACCATTGAGGCCAGATGAGCAACTGAAAGTTCACGCTGCAGATTGGCCAGGATATAGTTCAGTGCTTCAATTATTTTAATAGGAATGACATGTTCATTATGGACGGTGTCCCTATTCAGATTTAAGAACCGAGCGACGAACTGCATTAGAATACCCTGTGTTTCTATATTGGCACCTAAACTTTGTTTATTATTCAACTCTTGATATTCGTTGTAGTAAATATCTTTCTCGTAAACCTTCGGATTATCAGAACGGTTAATGCCCCTTCCCGGGTTAATCTCCAGAAGTCGATTAAATAATTGAATATCTATTTCTGAAGCCTCGATTTTTAAAACAGACCGGTTATTGGCGAACATAGAAATGCCATGCGGGGATTCTTCAAAAAATTGAACAAAATATTGACTGAGTGCGTTCTTACAGCTAAGATTGCACAGTGTAAAGCTTGGGATAATATAAAGAAATCCCGGTTCCAGCTTTACAGTTCTTTCGAAATCTGAAATTTCTCCCGACCCGGCATTGATATAATATATTCTATAGTATGGACTTATGACATTACGGTAATTCCATCTTGATGTCAGTTGAACATAGTCCACATTGAGTAGTGAAAAAGTATATTGCAAAACTCTTTTAACCATATTGCCAAATATAAAAAAACTGAGCTAAGATTCGGATATGTTTAATATTTTCGATGATTAAAAGTCGGATTTTTATAAGAAAAGGTCTATTTAATTCAAATTCTGGGATCTAGTTTATTATAACTTTGACTTATACACATTAATTACCTACAAAAGTATGTATGGTGGAATTGATTAAAACCTTACCTGGCCATCTCTAGCTTAAAGTTTGTTCTTTGGTTTTACATGTTTA
>DATJDF010000167.1:0-4890 GCA_035497555.1 Arachidicoccus sp.
TGGAAAGTGGTGACAGGCTGCTCTTCCAAGGTGATGACCGGCAGCGTGGGTGCTGCGCCGGTAGCTACAGCAGCAGCTGTCGGGGAAGTGCAATTATAGGCGGTCACAGCTACCAAGCTTAGCAGAGACCAGAAAGCCAACATAGGAAGTTGCTTATAAATACGCTTTTGTTTCATGATTTAATTTTTTTTATTAACAGTGGTAAGTTTTATAACAGTGTTATTTAATAAGGAAAAAAAAGAAAAAGATTACAGGTTTTTAATAAAAGTTTCGAGAGAATCCGTCATCACCTGTTTATTCAGGGTATCATCGATGTCGGAAACACGCATCAGCATAATGGAAATTAAACCGTGGACAATGGACCAGAGTGCATAGGACTTGAAACAGAGTTGATTAGGGTCTGAACCGCGCTGCGTAATAATTTTTTCGATAGTGGTGCTGATCACGTCCCGGAAGATGTTGACTTCCGTATTCATTTTTCCCGCACCACAGCAAGGCATGCCCAAACCATACATTAACTGGTAATACTCCTTGTTTCTGAACGCAAAATTCCAGTAAGTTTCCACATGCGCTCTTAGTTGTTCAATTGGATCTTCATGGCTTTGAATGTTTTTTGAAAGTTGTGATTGTAATAACCGGAAGCCTTGCATCGACAGTTCATACAGGATGGCTTCCTTATTGGCAAAATGATCATAAATTACCGGCACACTATACTCAATTCCGTCAGCGATCTTACGGATAGAAAGGGCTTGCCAGCCCTCTTCCTTGACAATCTGCCAGGCCATGTCCAGGATTTGCACCCGAATAACTTCCTTTTGACGAATCTTTCGCTCTACTATTCCCATAACCGACTTATTTAATTAACACCGTTAGCAAAATTAGTACTGTTTTAGTTCCTGACAAATTTTTTTTTCCAAAGATGTCCATTTTCTTTCTTTTTTCCAAAGTCAACATCTTAATATACTGGAATTTCAGAGTTTAAAATTATCTTTGCGCCATGCAATTATTAGATGGGAAGATCGCTTCAATGGCGGTCAAGGAAGAATTAAAGATAAAAGTTCAGAAAATTATCGAAAGTGGACAACGCAGCCCGCATCTGGCAGTAATTCTCGTCGGAAATAACGGAGCTTCAGAGACTTATGTTGCCAGCAAGGTCAAAACCTGTGCAGAAATCGGTTACCAGTCCACTATGGTCCGTCTGGCCATTGATATTACTGAAACAGAACTACTTAGTGAGATTCAAAAGCTGAATAAAGATAAAACCGTGGACGGGTTATTGGTTCAATTACCCCTTCCCAAACATATCAGTGAAGAAAAAGTCATTGCTGCAATCGATCCTGCCAAGGATGTGGATGGCTTCCATCCGGTGAGTGCCGGCAACCTTACATTAGGGATACCCACTTTTATTCCGGCAACACCTTATGGGATTATGCTGATGTTGGAACATTATCAGATTACAACTAAAGGAAAGCACGCCGTCATTATTGGTAGGAGTAATATTGTGGGTCGTCCTATGAGTATCCTGCTGAGTGGAAACAGTCCCTATGGGAACTGTACTGTAACACTTTGCCATTCTCATACGCCTAATCTTAAAGAGATTTGTCTTCAGGGCGATATCGTTGTGGCGGCCCTTGGCCGACCCGGTTTTGTCAAGGAAGATATGGTTAAAGAAGGGGCCATTATTATTGATGTTGGTATTACCCGTGTAACAGATGAAACGGCTAAAAAAGGTTACCGCATCAAAGGGGATGTCGATTTTGAAGCCGTTGCACCAAAATCTTCCTTTATCACACCTGTTCCGGGTGGCGTAGGACTCATGACCATTGCAGGTTTACTTAAAAATACCCTTAAAGCTTACGAGAACCGTCAGGAAGATTATAGAAGATAATAGTTCGTATTAAGCACATACCATAAAGAAGGAGTAAACAAGGAAAGGAGCAGTAATTATTATTATGATAACAGTGGAAAAAGATTCGTGTTTAAAGGAGAAAGAAAATACATCGGCGGCAGGTAAGGGCTTGCCGGTAATGGAATCTTTCTATACCATCCAGGGTGAAGGCTTCTACCAGGGGGGGGCTGCTTATTTTATTCGTTTAGGCGGTTGTGATGTAGGTTGCGTATGGTGTGACGTAAAAGAAAGCTGGGACGCAGCGTCTCATCCAGTACAGACTATTGAGCAGATTGTTGCTACTGCACTGGAAGCCGTGGGTGGAAGCCCCCAAAATGTGATAGCAGTAATTACCGGTGGAGAACCTTTAATGTATGATCTTACAGATTTAACGACTGGCTTGCATGCGGCCGGTTTCCAGGTGAATATCGAAACATCTGGTGCCTATCCGATAAGCGGAGACATCGACTGGATCTGCGTATCACCTAAAAAATTCAAAGCGCCGATAGCAGAGGTTGTTAAAAAAGCACATGAACTCAAAGTTATTGTCTTCAATAAATCTGATTTCCAGTGGGCGGAAACCTACAGTGCACAAACCGCTTTAGGATGTAAACTATATTTACAACCTGAATGGTCCAAGGAAAAAGAGATGTTGCCATTAATGATTGACTATGTCAAATCTCATCCGGAGTGGACACTCAGCCTGCAAATTCATAAATATATGGATGTTCCTTAGTTTTGAATACTTCGAAACGTATTAAGGGTAATTGCCATTGACCACTCGGGGAGCTTCTAATACCCATAATTCTAACGCATTGTCCTAGCTGACATTTCTTCAATACAAACTTTATTATATGGAGGGATGCCTTATAATAGCTAATTTATTGCCAGGATGGGAAGGTATTGAAAGTATTTAAAACCAAGGTCCACTGCACTGATTGCTGCCAGTATCTAAAGGGTAACATAAAAATATACCCCATGCTGCCTGAGGCCTTGCTGAACCTTCTTGATATTAAAATATGACCGCCTCAGTATGCTGTGACGATCATATTATTTGTTTTCTGAGCCTTCAGGTTATTGGCTGATAGTTATAATCCAATTGCAATTAAAACTAATTGTCCGTCGGACTGTTTAGTATCTTTGCTGCATCGGTTTGCTGATAATTCGTGATGAGTTTACCCATATCAGTTTTGAGGCGTTTTACGAGTGCAGAATTTTTATTTTTTTCGTAGATATTATGAACTTCCTGGGGATCTTCTTGCAGGTCATATAATTCCCAGTAATCTTTTGGATTATACTCATTAATTAATAGATTGCCCTTGTCTATTAATTTTTTCCTGTTGTCAGGTGAAGGCTTATAAAAACGTATTAAAACATATCTTTTTGAACGGATACCAAAATGTGGTAAGGCGTTGTGTTCATTTGGATATTCATAATAATGATAGAAAACCTCATCCCGGAAATCTTTATTATTACCTTCGAATACAGGCATCAAGGATTTACCTTGCATATCTTTTGGTATAGGCAGACCCGCGAGCTCCATAAAGGTTGGTGCGACGTCCAGTAGCATGATCATCGAGCTATCCCGGGTGCCAGGTTTTATTAATTTTGGATAACGAACAATAAAAGGTGTTTTAAAAGACGGCTCATACATAAATCTTTTATCAAACCAGCCATGCTCCCCGATAAACATGCCTTGATCAGATGTGTAAATAACGATAGTATTAGACCCTAGTCCACTTTTGTCAATAAAATCAACAATGCGTCCAACATTTCGATCCAGGCTTAATCCAGTAGCATAATAATCGCGCATATATCTCTGATATTTCCATTCAGTCAGTGCTTTGCCTCTGAGGTGCCTGGACTTGAAATCGGCGTAAATTGAGTCATAATACTTATTGAAATATTTTGCCTGTGATCTGGTAAAGCGAGTATAATTATCTTTTCCAAATCCCGTATCCGCTTCCATTTTCAGATCATAACCCAACCGCATCGTGTTTTCGATGTTCATATTGTTGACTTTTGCTGCGTAGCGGTCTTTGAAATTGTCATAAAAATCGGCCGGTAAAGGAAAATCTGTTTTATCAAATGCGCCATAATCCGCTGTATCGGGGATCCAGGAGCGGTGCGTCGCCTTTTCGCCTACCACCAGACAAAATGGTTTGGACGTATCCCTATTTTCCAGCCATTTCAAAGTAAGATCGGTAATCACATTGGTACAATACCCTGGCAGCCTGATGGTGTCATTATTCATATCAATAAAGTCAGGATTATAGTAATAGCCTTGTTCCGGCAGTATTTTGAAGTAATCAAAATGCTGGGGTAAAGAACCAAGGTGCCATTTTCCTATCCAGGCAGTTTGGTAACCGGCCTCAGTCAGGTGACTGGCAAAAGTAGGTTGAGCTGGATTGAACCTGGAAAAATTATCCTTAAATCCGTTGATATTACTGTATTTGCTGGTCAGTAAACAGGCCCGACTTGGGCCGCAAAGAGAATTTGTGACAAACGTATTGAGATAGGTCGCCCCCTGTGACGCGAGTTTGTCGATATTTGGTGTGCCACCATAGGGAGAGCCATAAGCTCCGATTGAAGGGTAGGCATGGTCATCTGAAACGATAATCAGTATATTGGGCCGTGACTGTGCATGAAGGGCTGATAAGGTCGCAGCCATACAAATAAACACAAAAATTATCTGCCTTAGCATAAAGATTGATTATTAGGGTTATTCAGTCGTGTATTTGATGCAATAATTTATTTTCCATAATTTATAACGGTCTACCTGTGTTGTCAATCTGTGGACAAAGTTATTATAATTTTTGTTCTTAGGAGTTGTCCAGAAGACTTCACTTAGTGCAGCCAACCGTGGAAACAGCATGTATTCTACTTTTGCAGGAGACTTCATATATTCAGTCCATAAACAGCCCTCTGCCCCAATAACATATTTTTTTGAAGTACTGTTTAAATTCCCTAAGGGATCATACGCATAGACCTTACTAATAGGG
>DATJDF010000168.1:0-6092 GCA_035497555.1 Arachidicoccus sp.
AACCCTTAATAAGTTGATGGAGGAGAGCTGATCTTCCTGAATTTTAATTTCAACTATAGGTTTCAATTAATTGATAACCAGCTTAAAATTAATTTTGATATGAAGATAGCGCTCATCGGTTCCGGCAATGTTGCCGCCGCTATAGGAAAATTGGCACTTCAAAGCGGAAATGAAGTGCAAATGATTTTGGGCAGGTCAGAAGCGTCCGCACATGCACTGGCATCTATGCTTAATTGTAATTATACGCTGGATCCGAACCATCTGGTGCAGACCGCAGATATCTATATTATCGCTATCCAGGACCGTGAAATAAAGACTTTACTTTCGGCATTATCTATCCCTGACTCAGCCATTGTAGTTCACACAGCTGGAGGCGTATCCATTGATGTATTCAAAAATATCTTTAAGAACTATGGCGTCCTCTATCCTTTGCAGAGTTTGCGTAAAGAACAAGCTAAAGTTCCTTTAATCCCCTTTTTCCTGGATGCGAATAACCAGACGACTAAGGAACTATTGATGAACTTTGCAGGCGGGTTAACTCGTCAGGTATATTTTGCAGGAGACGAGCAGCGTATGAAACTACATATCGCGGCTGTTTTTTGTAGCAATTTCACAAATTATCTGTACGCCGTAGCAGCGGATTATTGTGAAACTGAACAAATCGATTTCCAGTCGCTCATTCCTTTGATTGGTGAAACTGCAGCAAGGCTGGGTACAATATCGCCAGTTGACGCTCAGACAGGCCCGGCAGCCAGAAAAGATTTACCGACGATAGAGAAGCATCTATTGGAACTGAATCATCAAGGACACGTGGAAGCGGAACATGTGTACTCTTTTTTAACCCATCAGATTATGGCGTCGCAGGTGCTGAAATGAGAAAAATTAATAGATTGTTATTGGTTAAAGTAAGTAATTGACATCAGCTTCTGATCTGACTTGATTTTTTCTATCGCGATTGTTCGTCTCATTGGCAATGAGTAGAAAGGTGTTGAACGATATCTTTATGCCTTAAATTCTCCAATAAGGCCTATTTTTGCCAGATTGAGATCGAATCTATATATACAAAAAACTAAAAGTGATGATGAAAAAAGGCATATTTATCGTACTCGGCTTAATTATCTGTTTTGCCGCCTATATCTTTTACGCTAAAAGTTCAAAAAAGAGCACGACAAATGAGAAGGAAACGCCACTTAAAATCAGTAAAAATTCAGACAGTCTGAACCAGTCAATAGACCGGGTTTTACAACAATACTACCGTCTGCATGACGGGTTAGTAGAATGGACCGCTGCTGATACGATCCATCAGTTAGCAGATTCACTGGGAAAGCTGACCCAAGCGATCCCTTTTCAGGAATTAAAAGCCGATAGTATTTTAATCCAGACTGCGAAAAATTATGCCAGCACAGTCGTCGCAGAATGTGTCGGAATGCAGGGAGATACTGCAATTAGTGAACAGCGTCGTGATTTTTATAATATTTCAGAAAATCTGTTTAACCTCCTTAGAACGGTACAGTATGACAAGACGACGATATACCATGTAAAATGCCCGATGGCATTTAATGGTGATGAGGAAGGATTTTGGCTAAGTGACCAAAGAGAGATCATCAATCCATACTTTGGCAGGAAAGACCCTACTTATCACAGCGGTATGCTGCATTGCGGTTCAATTGAAGATTCTGTCAGTTTTAATCTCGAGACACATTAATTCGGCTGGCCGCATTTTAAAAATTTGTCCTTATCCATCCATCCTATTTTTTTGGATAAAACCTGCATGGATTCCCGTGCATATTTGTATTTTTGAACACTTTTTGAATTAGAGGCGAAAATGACCTGAATAATCACTATAGCCTTTGAACCTACTTATTTGAATCTAAATATATTATGATAAATATTACATTTCCTGACGGTGCCATTCGTAGTTATGAATCCGGCATTTCAGGATTAGATATTGCCAAGTCGATCAGTGAGGGCCTGATGCGTAAAGTTTTGGCAGTTGAACTTGATGGCAAAGTAGTGGACGCGTTTGGTCCGATTAATCAGGATGGCCAGATTAAATTCCTGACCTGGGATGACAAGGGCGGCAAATCGACTTTCTGGCACTCTTCTGCCCATTTAATGGCAGAAGCACTTCAATCTATTTATCCCGACACTAAGTTTGCCATAGGTCCTCCTATTGAGAACGGTTTTTATTACGATATTGATCTTGGAGAACAAAAAATCACGGATGAAGATTTGTTGATTATCGAGAAGAAAATGAAAGAGCTCGCTGGTCAAAAGGAGCGGTTTGCACGTAAATCCGTTCCAAAGGCAGATGCCATTGCTTATTTTTCTGAAAAACAGGATCCTTATAAACTTGAACTGATTGAAGGCCTCCAGGATGGGCAGATTACTTTTTATACGCAAGGTGGTTTTACGGATTTATGTCGTGGACCACATATTCCCAATACAGGGTTTATCAAGGCGATTAAATTGACTAATATCGCGGGTGCTTATTGGCGCGGGGATGAAAAAAATAAGATGCTGACCCGCATTTATGGCATCACCTTCCCGGCTAAAAAGGATTTAGATGATTATCTTATATTTCTGGAAGAAGCCAAAAAGCGTGATCACCGCAAACTGGGAAAAGAATTGGAGCTTTTTGCCTTTTCTGAGAAAGTAGGCGCTGGGCTTCCCCTTTGGCTACCCAATGGGGCAATGCTCCGCGAACGGCTCCAACAGTTTCTTCAAAAAGCCCAGTTGGAAAGCGGGTATCTTCCCGTTATCACACCCCATATCGGCAATATTAACCTTTATAAGACATCCGGCCATTACGAGAAATACGGTAAGGATAGTTTCCAACCGATTAAAACGCCGCATGAAGGGGAGGAGTTTCTCTTGAAACCGATGAACTGTCCGCATCACTGTGAAATCTATAAGACCTCACCCAAATCCTATAAGGATTTGCCGGTCCGTTTTGCTGAGTTCGGCACCGTTTACCGGTACGAACAGGCCGGGGAATTACATGGGCTAACCCGGGTAAGAGGCTTTACGCAGGATGACGCACATTTATTTTGCAGACCCGATCAGGTAAAAGATGAATTTAAAAAAGTAATTGATCTGGTATTATATGTATTTAATTCTTTAGGGTTCAAGGATTTTACAGCACAGGTTTCTTTGAGAGATAAAATAGACCGAAGCAAGTATATCGGTTCAGAAGAAAACTGGGATATTGCTGAGCAAGCTATCCGGGAAGTCGCCGCAGAAAAGAGGCTACCTACTATTGAAGAATATGGGGAAGCTGCTTTTTATGGTCCTAAGCTCGATTTTATGGTAAAAGATGCCCTGGGAAGAAGCTGGCAACTGGGAACCATTCAGGTTGATTACAATCTGCCGGAACGTTTTGAGCTGGAATATATTGACAGCGACAATACTCGTAAGCGCCCTGTAATGATCCATCGCGCACCTTTTGGATCTATGGAGCGTTTTATAGCGGTACTTTTGGAACATTGTGCAGGTAAATTACCACTTTGGCTGGTACCAACACAAATCAAGGTCTTGCCAATTTCGGACAAATACAGTGAATATGCACATCAGATCCAGCAGACACTGAAAGCAAATGATCTGCGTGCTCAGGTAGATGATCGGAGTGAAAAAATCGGTAGGAAGATTCGGGATACAGAATTAGCCAAAATTCCTTACATGCTGATCGTTGGTGAAAAAGAAATGGAAAGTGGGACCATTGGCGTTCGTAAACAGGCGGTAGGTGATCTGGGAACCCAGGAATTACCCGAATTTATGAAGCGATTACAGCAGGAAATTCAAGATAAGATTGCCTAACCATTAAGCAGTATATCCTGATGATTAATTAGATTTGTTTTTAAATAATTGTCAGTTGTTTCTTTGGGGACCGAGCAATAAAATAAAAAGGCGATGCACTTCTTTGGTTTGCATCGCCTTCTAATTATAATGAGCTTCGGGAATTACTTTAAAAGACTGCTTTTAATTTTTTCTAATCGGTCTGAGGTGCCCTTGAACGATTTTTTCTGATCCCGAATAAAACTATTGTCCGCATATTTGCCAATAACCTCTTCCATTTCCTGTTGATTATCATACATCATCTTTCTAAATGGATTGGTATAGTCTTTTTTCCGTGATAGCTGGATTTCATCGAGTATCCATTTACGGATTTCTAAGTAATCATCGGCGAATTCTAAAACACGGCTTTTGGAGGCAACCAGGATATTTTCACCCAATAGTTCACTGAGTGAAGCTAATGCATGCAGACGTTTTTCCTCGGGGTATTTCTCCCCTTCTTTAGCATACTGTGCATGTAACTGATCCCAGGTGTTGATTTTGCGACCACGAATCCGCGTCTTTAATTGTTCAAGGTTTTTTTCTGGGATAAGCTGTCCACCTACGTTTACCCAATTGTTTCTTATTGCTTTTCTGGGTAAGGTTAATTGGAAGGCTTTAAATTGCCCCGCCTCTGAGGCTTCCAGCATCCCAAATAAATGGTAATAGCCGTAGAGCCGGATCATTTTCTGATAATGCTGATAGGCCTTGCGAATCTTAATAATTTCAACGGCGCGTTTACTGCATTCAAAACCCTCTGCCAGCACCCTCAGATTATCAACATCAGATTGTGGGTCATTCAATAATTCTTTTCCCTTAACCTGCCACTTATCTTCATTTACGACCTCGCCTTCCTTTAAAAAATAGGCTTTGCCGGTGAATTTTTCCATTAGGTGCATCGCAGTAAATAATTCATTTACTGTATCCGGTGCCAGAAAATCATATTCTATCAGCTGCAACTTCTCCTTGCGTTGATCCCTGTCCACATATTTCCAGGCGTTTCTCTTTAATGCATACATATTATACATAAACCAGTAGCCGGGCATGATAACAAGTGAATCATTGACCGGGTGCAGGCTAACCAAAGAGAAGGGTAGAGGGATATCGAGTTCGTAATTGTAATCTCCTTTGGCCAGCATCGTAAAGCTGGCAAATTTTGAATTGTGCTTGAGGCTCACACAAAGTGCTGGCCAGAATCCTCTGCCGGCAACAATTTCACCATCTGCACTCCGGGAGTTGTGATTGGAGCCAATCGTAGCACCGGCCGGGATATTGCTTTGCCCCATAATAGTGGCAGCACAGAGAAAGGAATTGTTATGGTGCTGTTCATGTCCGGGGAAAATGAGTGAATTCAGTACTTCACAACAAGAGATGGTGGCATTGCTGCCCAGATAGGAATTGATCAAACGGGCTCCATATTTTAACTGCGTATGTGATGCAGTGACGAATCTTACCGCTTTTACACCGTAAAATATTCTGCTTCCAAATCCCACACTGCCGTTGACCAGCTCACAGCCTTCACCAATTTGTGTCCGGGCATCTTTGCTGGAATTGATCGTCAGATTTTTTAATTTATTGGCTCCCTTTATATAAGCATCCGATCCTATCCATACATCCTTTATAATATTGGTGTTTTTTATGACCGTTCGATCACCAATTTTGCCATAAAAACCGCGGGCGGTCTTAAATTCTGTTTCTGTAAATTCTATAAAGCGGTCGAGCAAGGCTTTATCATCCCTGTATTTACTCCAAAGCCATGCGTCACCGGGTAGCATTCCATTGAAGGGCAGAATCTTTCGGCCACCGTTCTCGTTGCATATTTCCAGCCATATCCGGGTGCTTTCATCTTCGCCTTCTTTCAGGATACCATTCCCGAATTTACATAGGTCAGTCGTTTGGATTTCATTGATATTCGATAGAATGACTTCCTGTCCAATAATATAGTGAGATAAATAATGGACATTATTGATGACACTATTGTCTCCGATATCACTACTGATGATCGTAGAATCGTAAAGCCCCACAGCCACTTTCAGATCACTGAAGCTCAGAAAAAAAGGTTCAAGTTTGCCGATTCTGACCAGTCCGTAAAACTTGCAGTTTTTGACCAGTTCGGGGTTAAAACTGTCCGATACCAAAAGGTGATTCCAGTTATCGCTTGTATTCCTGTTTCTGACCAGGGCTTCTATCTCAAAAGCAGACAGATGCCTGTATTCCGTCCCATTTCGGTTTTGCAGGTTCCTAAGATAATATTCATCCTT
>DATJDF010000169.1:0-2600 GCA_035497555.1 Arachidicoccus sp.
GCGAAAGTAAGTGGTGATCGTATAGAAGGAGTTCAATATAGCGGAGCCACCAGTAAGACTGCGTTTACAGGAGTCAGAAGTGAAAACCCGACACTTCCTAATGAAGCGGCAATGTTTTTGAAAAAGGGTGAAGATGGTCACCTGGATTTTAAATTTAAGGATTTGGATGGCAAACCGATTTCAATAAAGGATCCGCGGTACAAAAATAAAGTGGTGATTATTGATTTAATGGGATCCTGGTGCCCTAACTGTATGGATGAAACAGCCTTCCTAAGTAAATTTTACAATGAAAATAAAGATCGTGGAATAGAAGTTATCAGTCTGGCTTATGAACTCACAACCGATTTTGACCGGTCAAGGAAAAGCCTGCTGAAGTTCCAAAAGCAATATGACATTCAGTATCCTGTATTAATTACTGGTGTTTCTGTGAGCGATACACTCCGGACCGAAAAAACTTTACCACAATTCACACCCATTAAGATGTTCCCAACAACAATCATTCTGGACAAGACAGGTAAAGTGCGGGAAATAGATACGGGGTTCCAGGGGCCTGGCACAGGTTCATATTTTACCAATTATGTCAAGGAATTTAATACATTAATTGATAAATTGCTGGCAGAATAATATTTGATATAAGTAGCGTCTTTTAATTTTAAACGGAGCCATGGATCTTTACAATTAAGATCCATGGCTCCGTTTATTGGGCCTTATAAGAAACCGGCTAATACATAATACTTTTTAGCTTATCCCATGAATTGGGGATAAATTAATAAGAACGATTGACGGACATTTACAACTGCTAAAGACATTATTTCCGACTAGATGAATGATGCTTATAATTTAAACCACAAAAATTTATATTTTATCAATTTCAAATTTAATATCATGAAAGAAAATTCTAAATGGACAATTGATCAACCAATTTGCAAATTTAAATTATTGAATATAAAAGAGGCGGGTTTGCTACTGATAACGATATGCTGTCTCTTTATCACCTTGATACTCGCTAGCGGGTGCTCGAAAAATAACGAAACACCAGACCCAATACCACAACCCAAAGCAATTATATCAGAGTGGAATCAAATTACGACCTACTCAAAATTATCGATTACTGGTCGACCCGACGTATATTTCGCAGAAATACCAGCCCCCGAATTAACGGAATCATTGATTGATAATGGGCGCATCCTGTTTTATATCAAGGTGATAAATATGATTAATCAAACAGTAATCACCTATCATCTTGGTACCTATAAAAATGGAGTAAATACGATCGGGGCATCAGGAAAGTTTGAGCCTGGCAGTATAACTGTAGAAGCCAACTATAATCCGGTTGCAACAAATAAAATCAAATATAAGTTTCAGTATTTTATCCTCCCTGAAGGCATAAAAGTCCCGGCAAGTGTTGATTTTGAAGATTATAATGCTACAGTCAAATTTTTAGGATATAAAACTACTGGCACAAAATAGTCCTTGGATAAAAGCATGGCCGTTTAAAAATTAATCCATTGTCTCATGGTGGAAGTTCCCTCATACCCTGTATTGTGCAGGGTGTTGAGGGGTACTTTTTTAGTTGAGCTAAAGATTAGCAACAGATGAATGTAGTTAGTTGCCCACAGACCACTTAAATGGATTCCGGAGAAGAACCATTTTCAGGAATTGTAAATTTCCAAATTGATACAATAGGGCATTTTTTCACCTTTCAGCGCTGTGACGATATTAGTTGCAGCCCGCTGCGCCATAGCGCCACGGGTCTCTTCGGTGGCAGTACCGATATGAGGCAGAACACAGACATTTGGATGTCGGAGCAAAGGATTCTCCTTGTGCATCGGTTCCGGATTAGTGACGTCGAGTCCGGCGCCCCAGAGGATGCCGTTATCTAAGGCTTTTATTAAATCCGCTTCATCGTGAATGCCGCCGCGTGCTGTATTAATAAAGATAGCGCTTGGTTTCATTTGCCGAAAAGCCTCCATATTAAAGACGGCTTTTGTTTCACTAGAGAGATTGGTGTGGACGGATAATACATCACTTTGTGCAAGTAGCGCTTCAAAAGAGACATAACGTGCATCTAATAATTTTTCTGCTTCTGGATTTCTATTCCTGTTATGGTAAATAATGTCCATATGGTAGGCCGCTTTGATTTTTGTTGCCAGATCAAGACCTATTCTACCTAATCCAAAAATGCCCAGTGTTTTCTTTTCCAGTTCTTTGCCAAGGAAAGCGGTCGGTTCTGTAAAATGCCACTGATCCTGTACGATCCTGTTATAGTGGAAGATTGCCTTACGCGATACTGCCAGAATTAATAAAAAGGCGATATCTGCCGTTGCAGCACTAACAACATCGGGTGTATTACCCACTGGAATCTTATATTTCGTTGCGGTTCTAGCATCTACATTATCATGCCCTACTGAAAGCAATGAGATTGCTTTCAGGTGTTTGCATGCATTAAAGAACTCCTCATTGAGCGCCGTGGAAGTGGCACTTAGTAGTGCGTTATAAGGCTGACATAGCTTGATAAGTATATCAGTTGTCAAGGGTTTCTGTTCTGTGTACTGATCTACTTCATGGCCAGCATCTCTTAATATTTTTAAACCGACTTC
>DATJDF010000170.1:0-3194 GCA_035497555.1 Arachidicoccus sp.
GTATCAACCAATGGTGGCAGTAGTTCAAATATTTTCAATCTACTATTGATAATCTGCAAGTGTTTGCGTAATGACTGCACATAAAATGCCAATGCCGTTTTAGAAGACGAATAAGTTGCTTCTATGACAGACGGAACAATACTAAGAATTGATGTGGTATGGATGATAGCGGCTTCTTTTCTCGATTTTAGCATGTCCATAAAAAGATTGTTTAAACGTATCACACCAAAGTAATTGACTTCCATTTCATAAATGGCACCTTTTATATGATTATTATTGGGTACACCTAAATTTAAAGGTGGTACACCAACACCCGCATTATGATATAAAATATCTATTCCGTTTAAGCTTTCTACTTCTTTGTACAAATCGTTTGCATCCTCTTCCTTTGAAGCATCGCTTTGTATAGCAATAAGTGTCGGGTAAAGCCTTCTAGCATCATCTAGCTTACTTTTATTCCTTCCTGTAATGATTACCTTCGCACCTACCTGCAAAAACTGTCTGGCGGCTTCCAGCCCGATACCGGAACCTCCTCCGGTAATCAAAATTGTTTTATTTTTTAAGTCCATTACTTTAGCTTTTATGAAAAATTTATTTTTCAAAATTTACGATATGAATTCACGAAATTTTTGATATTGCTTCTGAAATTGCTGCGGCATACTTCTTTGTTTCACCAACGGGCACATCGAATTGATCGTTCTGAAGAGCAATGAAAAATTCGCTTGCTACTTCTGCCGGTGGAATGCCGTTCGCTCCGCCTATTTCTGCCGAAAATTCAGTATTCACCAACGGCGGGTAAATTTCGTACACCTGTAGGTTTTTGGTCTCTTCATACGTCATTCTCAGTGCAGTTGTATAGGCGTGAAGTGCCGCTTTTGTCGCTCCATAGGTCGGCAAAAACTTGTGACTGCCAAAAACTGCTATTGAAGTAACATTAGCGATTGCTGCCTCTTCTTTTTGCAATAGCTGAGGCAACATCAATTCGGTAAAATGAATAATAGCCAAATAATTCGTATTCATCTCTATTGCAGCTTTTTCGTGTGCGTTGGTAGTTTCGCTCAGTAGATAACCAAATGCCGCACCTGCGTTATTGACGATTATATTTACCTCTGGATGGTTGGCTTTTAGATCCTCCGCAATGCGAATTCTATCTGCCTCTATCGATAAATCACCTTGGATGGCAGCTGCATTTTCAAGCGCTGAAAGTGCTTTTTCAAGTCGTTGCCCACTGCGTCCGTTAATGATAACTTTATTGCCTGATGCACTAAATTTTTTGGCAATTGCCAGACCTATTCCTGCACTTCCTCCGCTGATAAAAATTGTATTCCCTGTTGTTTTCATCCTTTTTGTTTTAAAATTTTGTAATTTTGCTTGCGATTTGCAAGTGCAAAGATATAAAACAACTTTCATTTTGCAAGTGATTTAAAAAAATTTATATGGCAAATAGTAAAAAGAGGTCAGATTGCCCCATTAGTTGTTCCCTTGAGATTTGGGGCGATAAGTGGTCGTTGCTTATTGTGAGAGATTTAATGCTTGCAAAACAATGTACCTATGGTGATTTTTTAAAATCAGATGAAAAGATTGCGACCAACATTTTAGCTTCGCGGCTACAAACACTTGAGTCAAATGGAATTATTGCAAAATTGAACCACCCGGACAGTAAAGCGAAAGTCTTATACAAACTGACACAAAAGGGAATTGACTTACTGCCTTTAATGATTGAAATAAATTTGTGGGCCGAAAAGTATTATGACTTGCCCGCCGACAGAAAAGCAATGCTGAATGAGGTTAAAAAGGACAAGAATAAATTTATCAAAGCAGCTAGCGAAGAGTTAAAAAAAAGCAGTCGTTAAATCAAGTTTAGGCGTGCTAAACTCAGTTTGGCTCTTCGATTTCATGGCTGAAAAAAAGCCAAAAATGTTGACAAAGGAACATTTCTTTGTTTCCTTTTTTTAAATGATTCTCTATGTTGGTCATGCTAGTCCGTTTTTGTCCCCTGCATTTGCTTCTCCTTTTCTTTTTTCTCACAACAATAAGCCCATAACGATATTAACCCTAAGATAATCAGTGCATAAGTCACCCATTTGCCGAACTTTTCAATAAATTTTTAGTTACCGATTTTTCATAAGATGAAAAGCCCTCAGCTCCTATAGGGCTGCGCCTGCAAAACTTTCTGCGAGTGATCCAGTAACGAAGCGTCAACCCTATAAAAGCAAAAATATTATCCCGATAACCCATGATGCTACTATAATCAAAATAATGAAATGATTTGAAAAAATATCGTCCTGTGCTCCGGCAATTAACTTATGAAAAATAATCTTCGTTTTACAAACCCCACTGTTGCAGCTAGCCATCCGGCAATTTGTTCATCTTAAATATGGGAGTTGTTTAATGCAATTTTTATATCGTAAGGTTGGTCGCTTACGCAATCGATCCCGATAGCGATTGCGTAAATAAACACAGACGAACAATTGTTATTCTATAGCTAGTTTCAATACATTTGTTAACACAAAACGGTGCAGGTGTTCATTTAGTCCCAGCATTAATCCATTTAATAATTAAAGATTTCAAATGACAAAAAGTGACGCTAGACGGATTTTTACACTTTTGGTTTATCGATTGCACATATATATTATTAACTATAAGTATTCGGTTTTAAAGCCCCGATTGAAAACCTTAATTAAAAGTTCTGCAAGTCAATTTTTACGACATTGGTTTATAGTTGACACAAATTGATAATTTAGTTTGTAATTATATCGGTGCTATATTTCTACTGATGGGCAATGCACCCGAAAGAGACTGATAGCTTATATTTGTTCAGCGCTTAAAAACTGATTATGGATATAAAAATAGATAAAAACAGGGCTCAGAAATTAATACTTATCGTTCTGCTGATGATATGTACTATCCAGGCCAATAGAGCCAGTGGGCAGACTTTTATACCTATTTGGCCCAAAGGACATATTCCC
The DNA here is from genome assembly GCA_035497555.1 of Arachidicoccus sp. GTDB lineage: Bacteria > Bacteroidota > Bacteroidia > Chitinophagales > Chitinophagaceae > Arachidicoccus. Next base: position 2,970 of record DATJDF010000170.1, read on the forward strand.
AATTCAAAACATCTGCCACTAAAAGACAGTATTGCCAATGAAAGAGTATACCGTGTGATGACACCTGGTATGTACGGTTTTTTTCCCGGTACCCAGGAAAACAAAGGTGCAGCGGTAGTGATCTGTCCGGGAGGTGGTTACCATCACCTGGCCTATATTATAAGTGGGTTTCAACTGGCTAAATGGTTTAACACCATGGGCATTACAGCATTTGTTCTCAATTAC
>DATJDF010000171.1:0-12062 GCA_035497555.1 Arachidicoccus sp.
AACTGATCCAGTATTTCATCCTGATGCGACATTCGGGTCACTGTTTAGTTGACTTAAAAAAGAGATAAATTTTCTTATATAATGGTAGACTTCCCTAATTCTACAGATTTCTTATTAACGTCTGCCGGAATTTTCTGTTCAATAAAATCTTTTATCAGATCTCCGATCACACTGGTGCCGTAATTATTGACCCCGTCAATGTCCTGACTGACAAAGCCCTGAGATAAAGTCCAGGCCACTGCATTTCTGACGAGTGCCGCTTCTTCATTCATGCCAAAATGTTCCAGCATCATTGCTGCAGAAAGGATCGAGCCAATAGGATTGGCAATGTCCTTGCCAGCAGCCTGCGGATAAGAACCGTGGATAGGCTCAAATAATACAGTTCCGGTTCCAACGGAAGAAGAGGGGAGTAGACCTAATGACCCGCTCAACACACTGGCTTCATCACTTATGATATCACCGAACATGTTTTCAGTCAGCACAACATCAAATTGTTTTGGATTGACAATTATCTGCATGGCTGCATTATCAACAAACATATAATCAACCTTGATATCAGGGTAACTGGTTGCAATTTCCTGTACCACACCACGCCAGAGCCTGGAAGTTTCCAAAACATTGGCTTTATCCACCAGCGTCAGTTTCCCCCGACGCTCCGGCCGGCCGGCGTACTGGAATGCCAGATGTGCAATGCGCTCAATCTCGGGTTTTGTATAACGGCACAGATCAGAAGCTTCGGTCTTCTCATCATTTACTTTCTTTTCACCAAAATAAATACCGCCTGTGAGTTCACGAAAGATGACAAAATCTACACCTTCCATCTTTTCCGGTTTCAAGGGAGAAAGATGGCTTAGTGCCGGATAAGTGGTCACCGGACGGATATTGGCGAATAACTGCAGTGATTTACGTAATTTAAGCAATCCCTGTTCCGGGCGCACTTTGGCGGTAGGGTCATTGTCATATTTAGGATGACCAATGGCCCCAAATAGGACTGCATCACTTTTCTGGCAGGCCTCAATGGTCACATCCGGCAATGGATTACCGGTTGCATCAATAGCTACTGCGCCCATTAGCTGGTAATCGTAGCTAAATTCATGTCCAAACTGTTCGCCAACGGCATTTAGGATTTTAATAGACTGTTCGGTCACTTCTGGTCCGATTCCATCACCTAAAATAACCGCGATATTCTTTTTCATACTAATTTGTAATTAAATTATGGGACTGTTCTTTATTTTTTAATTGCTGATTCTCTGTTTTGTTTTTACTTCCATAGATCCGGTAATTCCCGGGCCTCAGTTCCATTACATGGTCAATACCTTCCGGTATTTCATCCGAATAATGACTGATATAAATAAGTGCAGCACCGGTCCGGGCGCCGTAGTCTTCCACCAGCTTCACAAAACTGGCCGTTTGCCACTGATCCAGTCCCTGACAGGGTTCATCCAGAATCAGCATTGCCGGCCGTTTGATAAAGGCGCGCACTAACATGATGAGCCGCTGCATTCCGGTAGATATAGTGGAAAGTCGTTTATCCGCTATGTTTTCCAGCCCAAGGATTTTGAGCCAGGTCTGCACCTGCGCCGTCTGTTCACTGCTAAGAACACGGTATAAACCCATTGTATCAAAATAACCTGAAGCAACTGCCTGGAAACAACTGAGATTTTTATCAAAAAAAGCATGTAATTCAGGAGATACAAATCCCATATTTTTTTTGATATCCCAGATGCTTTCTCCGCTACCCCTACGCCGGTCAAATAAATAAATTTCGTTTGCATAGGCCTGTGGATTGTCGCCGTAGATCAAACTTAACAGCGTGGATTTACCTGCTCCATTGGGTCCTTTTAATAACCATTTCTCACCACGGCCAACTGTCCAGTTGATCTGTGAGAGTATGGTCCTGTCGCCATATCGGACAGTTGTATTAACCAGCCGGACCGCAATTTCATAGTTAAGTGCTACTTTATCAAGCTGGAGCGCGTCTAATGAATATCTATGTACGGTTGGTTCAAATCCAGGGTTATATCCCGATATAGGTCCAAAATGAGTGCCAATTCCTGATTGCAATTCCAGCACATGGGTAGCTACCTTAGGAAAATGCGCCGTTGCACCTGCAATAATGATAAATTGAGTACCCTGCGTAGCCACCGTTACCAGAATGTCATTTAGTTTTGCACGGCTGGAAACGTCCAGTCCGACAAAGGGTTCATCCAATATGACCAGTCGAGCTGGCTTGAGAAGCATTTTTACCAGTTGAAAGCGTTTATGTTCACCGCTCGATAATTTCAGTAGTGTTTTACCAGCTAGATAACCGATGGAAAGCTCACGCAGCAGGCGGTTAATTTTATCCGGGTCATTTAGAACCGCCTGAAGTTCTTCCATTACTGTATAGGCATCTTCATTTTCTGTACTATTGTAGCGTTGTTGATAATAACCGTCCACCGTATTGCTCCGGTTTTTAATCTGGTAACGCTGGTGAACGAGCTGAACGGACATTTCTTCGGCATCACCACTGGAAGGCTGAGGTGTAACTGAAAGTTCACCCGTCACGAAAAGCTTACCTGCCAAGGCCTCTGCCAGGGTCGTTTTGCCCGCGCCGGAAGGCCCGGTTATAATCAGATGCTGGCCGGGTGTTAACGTAAAAGATAATCCGGAAAGAGAAAACCCATCCGGCCGCCTTACGCCTAAATCTTTTGCTATAATCAAGGTTTCCCTCACAGTGGTTTTCTTGCTTTAATTCTTAATCTTCTATAATCGGCCCACCAGCTTTCTTCCTTAAAATGTGTGGGCTTTAACTTTTCAACAGCAAGCCCGATCACTTTTTCCGTTTCCTTTGGATCCATATCCCGGAAAAAATAGGCGCCGAACATTTCAATCCAATTACGCATCCCGTCAAGCCCTGAAAGCCTTGTCGGTCTTTCAAAATAATGGACCAACTGAACTTCAAATCCGGCTTGCTCAAGTAGCGTCGAGTAGGAGCCGGGTGAAGGGAAATACCAGAAATTCTCCACACTGAACACTGCATGCCCTCTTTGTTTCAGCGCAGCAAAAATCGCCTGAATGATCTGTTCAACGTTTAGGCGACCACCCATTTCCAGTACCAGTCTGCCACCGGGAGAAAGATGATGAAATAAGCAGATAATCGCCTTTTCAGGTGGCAGTACCCAATGCAGGGTTGCATTTGAAAAAATGGCATCAAATGTTTCACCTAAATCAAAGTCAGTCAGATCAGCAACTTTGAAATCGAGCTCCGGGTAGGCGGCTTTCGCCCTTTCAACCATATCAATTGAAAGGTCAACGCCTTTTACCTCTGCCCCAAATCCAGCTAACTGATGGCAAAGTGTACCGGTGCCACAACCGGCATCCAGAATTTTTTCACCGGCAGCTGGTTCCAGTAGCGTCAGTACATCCTGGCCATAGGTAGACACAAAATGATGTTTTTCATCATATAGTGCTGCGTTCCAGTTCATTGCTGCTTTCATCTCAGATCTTTTATATATTGTTCAGATAATAGTCGCCAAATTAATTGTATCACTATATATCCATTAATTAAAGTGCCTGTTCAAATGATTCGATTTCACTACGCATATTCAGTAGATAATCGATATCATCAAAACCGTTGATAAGACAATCCTTTTTATAATGATTGATATCAAAATGTTCCTGCAGTCCTGTGGGCACAATTGTGATGGTCTGATCCTCGATGCTGACGGCTACCGCTGCCTTCGGATCTTTTTCTACCGCGCTGAAAAGTTGCTGTAAAAATTCTTCACTTACCGTTACGGGTAACAGGAAGTTATTCAGGGCGTTGTTCTTAAAGATATCTGCAAAGAAGCTACTGATCACTACGTCAAAACCATAATCCTTGATGGCCCAGGCGGCGTGTTCTCTTGAAGAGCCGCATCCAAAATTCTTGGCGGCCAGCAGTATTTTGCCACTATAAATCGGATTATTTAAAATAAAATCCTTTTTGGGCTGTGTCGTGTCATTATTTTCATAGCGCCAGTCTCTGAATAAATTCTCACCGAATCCTTCCCGGCTTGTTGCCTTCAGAAATCGGGCGGGTATAATCTGGTCCGTATCAACGTTCTCTAGATTCAACGGTACCACGGTTGATGTTATATGATTGATTGCTTTGCTCATGATATTAAAAATTTGCTCATTGAAATTGGGTGCATCCTGCCAGCTTATTCATTCACTATTAAGCTTGCAATGGGCTATGTTTATACATTAAAGTAATTCTCTAACGTCGCAGACTTTGCCTGTCACAGCGGCCGCCGCCGCTGTCAGCGGACTGGCCAGCATGGTGCGTGCATTCTGTCCTTGCCTGCCTTCAAAATTCCTGTTAGAAGTAGAAATACAATATTTGCCAGCAGGTATCTTATCTTCATTCATCCCTAGACAGGCACTGCAGCCTGGCTGACGGAGCTGAAATCCGGCCGCTTCCAGCACCTTATCAATTCCTTCTTCTCTGGCTTGTGCTTCTACCTGTTTGCTGCCAGGCACTACCCAGACGGTAACACCTTCTGCCTTCTGCTTTCCTTTTACAAAAGCAGCCACCTGGCGAAGATCTTCAATCCGGCTATTGGTACAACTGCCGATAAAAACATAATCCACTTTGTGCCCTTTGATGGTTTCTCCGGCACTGAGCCCCATATATTGTATGGATTTTTCAAAAGCCGCTTTGTCCCGGGGATTAATTTCCTCCAGTTCCGGAACATGGCCTGTAACACTGATGCCCATGCCCGGATTGGTGCCATAGGTAATCATGGGTTCGATGGCTGCAGCATCAAACTGGTATTCTTTAGCAAAGACGGCGTCTTCATCGGAATACAACTGCTGCCAGCTGGCGAGTTTTGCATCCCAGGCAGCATCTTTGGGAGCGAATTCACGACCTTTTATATAGTCAAAAGTGGTTTTGTCCGGCGCGATCATACCGCAACGGGCACCCATCTCAATACTCATATTACAAATGGTCATTCTTGCCTCCATACTTAGTGCACGAATGGCACTGCCCGCGAACTCAACGGCATAACCGGTAGCACCGCTGGCAGAAATCTGCGCAATAATATAAAGCACAATGTCTTTGGAACTGACACCTTTATTCAGGGTGCCTTCTACATTTATGCGCATTAATTTGGGCTTACTCTGTAACAGACACTGGGTTGCCAATACCATTTCCACTTCACTGGTGCCAATACCAAAAGCTATACTGCCAAAAGCACCGTGGGTGCTTGTGTGGCTATCGCCACAGACATAGGTCGATCCGGGTTGTGTAATGCCAAGTTCGGGTCCGATTACATGGACGATGCCCTGGTAGGGATGTCCCAGCCCGTAAAGTTCAATGCCAAATTTGGCACAGTTATCTTTCAGTGTCTGCACCTGTATGCGGCTCAGTTCTTCTTTGATCGGTAATTCCTGGTGTAGAGTAGGGACGTTGTGATCCGCGGTAGCGACGACCTGCTTTGGTCTGAAAACCGGAAGGCCGCGTTTTTCCAGACCCTTGAAAGCCTGGGGGCTGGTCACTTCGTGAATAAAATGTCGGTCAACATACAGGACGGCAGGACCGCCTTTAATTTCTTTTACAACATGCGGTTCCCATATTTTCTCAAATAATGTCTTTTTGCTCATATCACTTTTTAAATCTTATGTACTTAATTTGAATAGACTTATAAAAACTGGCTTTAATCAGCCGGATCGCAGATGCCATTTCTTCTTAGAGGCTTTTTGCTAATGCTAAAAGATCTTCGTCGGTGACCTCCTTTTTCTCATCTGCCACAGTAAGAAAACGGTCATATAGAATATCAACTTCGTCCCTTGTAAAATCATTACCCAGTTTTTTAAACCGGTATGCCAGTGCACTTCTACCACTTCTTGCTGTCAGAACAATTTTTGAGATATCTGCTCCAACTTCCAGTGGGTCAATAATCTCATAGGTGGTTGCTTCTTTCAGGAACCCGTCCTGGTGAATCCCGGAGGAATGCGCAAATGCATTATCACCTACAATCGCTTTATTGGGCTGAACCGGCATCCGCATGGTATCGGAGACCATTCTACTCAAACCATGCAGGCGTGTACTGTCAATGCCTGTGAACAATCCCAGTTCCGGATGTTTTTTGATGGCCATAGCAACTTCTTCTAAAGAAGTGTTCCCCGCTCTTTCTCCAATACCGTTGATGGTACACTCAATCTGGCGGGCACCGGCAATGGCACCTGCCAGTGAATTGGCCGTCGCCAATCCCAAATCGTTATGACAGTGGCAGGAAATGGTTGCTTTGTCAATATCCTTTACATGACCAACCAGGTAGGCAATTTTTTCTGCATATTGATGCGGAAGGCAAAACCCCGTAGTATCGGGAATATTAACCACCGTTGCGCCAGCGGCAATAACGGCCTCTATTAACTGAGCTAAAAACACAATATCTGCACGTCCGGCATCTTCTGCGTAGAATTCAACATCCGGAACAAGGTTGCGGGCAAGCTTTACAGCACTTACCGCCCTTTCAATGATTTTTTCACGTGTTGTATTGAATTTATATTTTATATGATTGTCAGAAGAACCGATACCTGTATGAATCCGGGGTCTTTTGGCAAATTTCAGGGCATCGGCAGCCACTTCAATATCCTTTTGTACCGCGCGGGTCAAACCGCAAACAGTTACGTCCTTTACGGTCTTCGCTATTTGTTCCACGGAGTGGAAATCACCAGGACTGGAGATCGGAAAGCCAGCCTCGATAATATCCACACCCAGCTGTTCAAGTTCCAGAGCCAGTTTAACTTTTTCGGTCGTATTTAACTTACAACCGGGCACCTGTTCACCATCCCGCAAGGTCGTGTCAAAAATATCAATTTTCTGTTCAGACATAATTTTGAATAATTTTTTATTAAAAATGTTTGTTACTTAACATGTACTTTAAAAAACAAACAAATGTAAGTTTTTGTTACCATTTTTCTTTATATCCCAAATGTATTTTGTCCTTTCTTTACAATCAAATTAAAATGTAGTTGAATCTACGCTGGAAAACGTAGATTTGCAACAACCAAACCCGGTCACAGTAAGGGTTTGCTAAATTGATTATTACTATGCCCAATCGAAGTAATGACGAACTTTTTCAACTGGTTAAATCGTTGGAAAAGAGTGAAAAGCGCCATTTTAAACTATTTATCAAAAGAATGACGGGTGCTGAGGACCTGAAAATCGTGCAGCTTTTTGATGCGTTGGATAAAATGGAGGAGTATGACGAAGAACTCCTGATCCGCAAGCATAAGTCCATTAAGAAGCAACAGCTCTCTAATCTTAAAGCACATTTAAGCCGGCAGATACTATCCTCTTTACGACTCTTGAAAGAAGAAAGCAATCTGGAGATGTGGCTAAATGAACAAATGGCCAACGCCCGGTTGTTATATAGCAAGGGACTTTATCTGCAGAGTCTTAAAACGCTGGAGAAAATTAAACAGCAGGCGTTATTGAACCATCAGTACGCCTCCTTGTTGCTGGCACTGGAACTGGCTAAAAAAATAGAACTCTTGCATGTTACCCGTTCCATGAGTGACCGGGCAGAAAAACTCGCCGATGAGGTCAATCAGGTAACTGCTAAAATATCCCAGCAGAACCAGCTCTCCAACCTGGCACTGCAGATGTACGGCTGGTATATCAAAATGGGACACGCGAGAGATCAGAAGGATGTTACTGCAGTTCAGTTATTTTTTAAAACTAATTTGCCGGAAGTTAAAGAAGGCCAACTGGCATTCTATTCAAAAATGTATCTCTACCAGGCGCATTCCTGGTATAATTTTATCTTACAGGACTTGCGGATGTTTTACCGCTATACCCAAAAATGGTTTGACCTGTTTGCGAAAGATCCTAAAATGCAACAAATTGAACCTGTGCTTTATGTAAAAGCCATGCACAATTTACTGAGTGCGCATTTTGATACCAATAATTTTAATAAATTTAAAGAGATACTTGGTGTGTTTGAGGCCTTCAGCAAAACAGCTGTGGCCAGTAGCAGTGCCAATATCCGTATCCAGGTCTTTATGTATCTGTATACCGCTGAAATCAACCGGCATTTTCTGGAGGGCACCTTTAAGGCCGGTATCGCGCTGATCCCGCATATCGAAGCGTTGCTGCTTCAATATAAAGCCCATTTAGATACACACCGGGTAATGGTCTTTTATTATAAGATCGCCTGTCTGTATTTTGGTAGTGGGGATAACGGCCATGCGATTGATTATCTTAACCGGATTATCCATCAGAAATCAGATCTGCGGACAGATCTCCAGTGCTATGCCCGTCTTTTACATCTGATTGCCCATTATGAATTAGGGAATGGCGATCTGCTGGAGTATCTACTTAAATCCGTCTACCGGTTTATGGCCAATATGAAAAACCTGTCCGTCGTGGAAGAAGCGATCTTTGACTTCCTGCGGCGTTCATTTAAACTTTCACCGGCCCGTATCATCGCCTCCTTTAAATCTCTGAAAGAGCAGTTGGACAAATTGGAAAAAAATTCCCTGGAAACACGCTCTTTTATGTACTTGGATATCAAAGCCTGGCTGGATAGCAAAATCCGGCAGACCCCGGTGCAAACAGTACTCCGGGAGCGTTTCCTCGCAAGACAAAAAACAAAAGGAAAGCCCAATGGTTTAAAGAAGAACGGGTAATTAGCAGTTGCTGATAGGTATAAAAAAAATCAGTCCGACACCAGCGCTAAAGGCGCTTTGACGGACTGATTTTTTTACATGTATTAGCGTTGTAGTTGCTAACTTACATGGGTTAGGAAAATTAAAGGTGTGCTTTAATTTTTTGGTCTAAAACTGATTTGGGAACAGCACCGATTTGCTTGTCCACTACTTCACCATTTTTGATGAAAAGAATCGCCGGAATAGAAGTAATACCGTATTTTACGCTAACATCTGGATTATTATCTACATTTAGCTTCCCTACTTTTACTTGTCCTTCATATTCCTTAGCCAATTCTTCGACAACTGGTCCGATTGCACGACAAGGTCCACACCATTCCGCCCAAAAATCCACAATCGTCAATTTATCGTTTGCGATAACTTCACTTTGGAAGTTGGCGTCGGTAAATTCTAAAGCCATAATTAATTTAATTTAAGGTTGAATAATTACTCTTTGAAAGTGCAAAGATAGCTCCAATTTCGGATTAATGTAGTTTTGACTCATCCCGTGACACGATTATAACAAATAGATGACAGAAAGGCATTATTTTGTCAACTTATCCCGTTTGTGTCTTTTTTATGACTAATTTTGCCCTCCAAATAGATAGACTATGGCTAAAATAGAGTTAATCCGTGCCAATGCGCATTTTGCCTTTGATTCCCAGGATGAAAATGGCATCATTACCAAGATGGACACCAAACCGGAAATGGGAGGTGAACAGTATGGTGCGCGCCCTATGCAATTGTTACTCAATGCGCTTGCAGGATGTGCCAGCATTGATATACTTCAGATATTACGCAAAAAACGCCAGGATGTTACCGAATATAAAGTGATTGTTCAAGGAGAGCGTGAAGCAAATAAAGAACCTTCTTTATGGCGGGAGATCTTCATCACCATTATGATTGATGGCGATGTTGACAGGGACAGCGCTAAAAAAGCAATTGACCTTTCTCTTGATAAATACTGTTCCGTTGCAGCGACATTACGTGCGGCGGGTGCGACCATTCGCTATGAGCTCATCCTGAACGGGCAATAACCTGGAATCCTACAGGCGTGAAGGATGTATTGTTATATATTCTGCTCACTGTGGATAGGAAAAGCGTATCGTTTTCTGATCATCTGAAGTAGTACTGATTACCATTTAAATTCTGAGGCGCGTAACTACCGCTTACAGTCTGGGGCCGTGGCGATGGCTATTGATACGGGCCGTCAGTTACTATAAAGATTTTAAAAGTTTTTTAATTATTTTCTAATATATAAACATGTCAAATAGAAATTTACATCCTGAAACACAAGCGATCAGGCTTCAGACTAAAACCACCAACCAGATGGAACATTCGGTACCGGTTTTTCTGACCAGCAGCTTTGTGTTTGACACTGCGGATGATATGCGCGCTGCGTTTGCCGGCGAAACAGACGACAACATATATAGTCGTTACAGCAATCCAAATGTCGATGAATTTGCAAATAAAGTCGCCGCTATGGAAAAAGCGGAAGCGGGCTTTGCAATGGCCAGTGGTATGGCTGCGGTATTCAGTTCATTTATGGCTTTGTTACAAAGCGGTGATCACCTGCTTTGCTGCCGGTCCATTTTTGGAGGAACGGTCACAGTTGTGACTAAATTTCTGGATAAATTCGGGATAGAATATACATTTGTTCCTGTTGATGATATCAGTGCCTGGGAAAAGGAGATCAAACCCAATACGAAGATGATCTACCTTGAAACACCTACCAATCCTCAATTGGAATTGGTTGACCTGGAGGCTGTAGGTAAACTGGCTAAAAAGCATAACATTATCTTCAATGTCGATAACTGTTTTGCGACACCTGTTCTACAGACACCTGTCGATTTTGGAGCTGATCTGGTACTGCATTCGGCTACCAAATGGATGGATGGCCAGGGCCGGGTATTAGGTGGTGTCGTTGTCGGAAAAAAAGAATTGATTCATGAGATTTACCTTTTTTGCCGTAATTCCGGACCTGCACTTTCTCCCTTTAATGCATGGGTGCTCAGCAAAAGCCTTGAAACCCTTTCAGTACGTATAGAAAGGCATTCAAAAACCGCACTTTCGCTGGCGCAAAAACTGGAAAGCAATCCTAAAGTTGAGTGGGTAAGGTATCCTTTCCTGCCAAGCCATCCGCAATATGAAATTGCTAAAAAACAAATGACCGCTGGTGGTGGTATTGTTTGTTTTGAAATCAAAGGTGGGATTGAGGCTGGTGCAAGATTCATGGACGCGCTTGAACTGCTCTCTCTAACCCCGAATTTAGGAGATGCCAGGAGTATCGCATCGCATCCGGCCAGCACGACGCATTCTAAATTAACGGACGCGGAAAGGGCCGCCGTTAGCATCACTCCGGGATTGATTCGTATTTCTGTCGGACTAGAGTATCCTGATGATATAATTGCAGATATTGAGCAGGCACTCAGCCAGGCTTAGCCCTAAATGTTTTTAAATGGATGACAGTTTTAGGACTGCATTTTCCAATTTAACAGGCAAGAAAAAGCATATCCTAACAGGTATGCTTTTTTAATGGCAGGTTTTTTGTTAAAATGAAGTGTACACTGCTGAATACGAACCATTTTTATTAAATATGAAACAAAAAAAGCAATTTCTGCCGGTTTTGAGTCAATTAGTATCCTTTCTGTTGATAGGTCTCATTCTGCAACCCGGTACCCTTACGGCACAGCAGGGGCGGATTTGGGGATTAGATATATCTCATCATCAGGGAGACATTGACTGGGATAAATTGGCTGATACAAAGCCGCATTTCTTTTATTTTAAAGCCACCGAGGGTAGCACGCATTCAGATGCCAATTATAGTCAGAACCGGAAGGCAGCTGGTAAAATGGGCGTTCCTTCAGGGGCTTACCATTTTTTTTCCTATACTTCTCCCGGAATCCGGCAGGCATTACATTTTATTGAGACGGCGAAGCTCAAAAAAGGGGATCTTCCACCTGTACTGGATATAGAGTGGATCAGGCCCATGCCCTCTGTCGGTAATATCATAAGAGAAGTAACGACGTTTTTGAGCACTGTGGAAAAAAGGACCGGTGTACGGCCTATCATCTATACAGATTGCATGCTCTATAATCAATACCTGAAAAAAGGCCTGAAAAAAGAGTATCAAAGATGGATAGCCAGCTATAACTCGGCTCCTGAATGTGAATGCATTTTTTGGCAGAAAACCAATAATTACAAGATAGATGGCGTCCGCTCGGGTGTGGATTATAATCTTTTCATGGGCACAAAAAAAGCGTTCCAGGAATTACGCATTCCATAAAACGCTTTTGAATAGGATCAGTATTTATGATATTAATTTTCCGTTCTGGATTATTGCTTGTGAATTTCACTGCTAAAATGGAATTCAATATCGGGGT
>DATJDF010000172.1:0-3370 GCA_035497555.1 Arachidicoccus sp.
TCAATTGAGGCTTTATGTTGTCCATCAATTGCTTTAAAATGGTAAATGGTCTTTAAAATGCCTATTTGTTTGGCGAACTTAACAGCACATCTGCCGCCATTGCCACACATACTCTGCGTTCCATCCGCATTATAATAATCCATTTCAAAATCTAATCCTGCTGCTTTTTTGAGAATGATAAGCCCATCTGTTGCAACGCCAAAACCTTTACTGCAAATCCGTTGAACCTGTTCTAATGATAAATTGATATCCTTTTCTAACCCATCAATCATGACAAAGTCGTTACCTGTGCCCTGATATTTGAAAAAATTGATTTCTTGCATTATTAAATTTAATTATTTAGAATCGTTATATGCCGCTAACGATACTTAGTACCTTTTGAATGGTCTTTTCAATGGCTTTTTTACCGTCATTTGAAAAGCTGTGATCGATCCGGTTTGCGACAACAGCACTGATACTAAGGCATTGATGACCTAATAGTTTACCGAGCCCGTAAATCGCACTTGTTTCCATCTCAAAATTAGCAATTTTATGCAAACCATAAGAAAATGAAGTCAATAAATCGATAAAATTAGGATAATGTAAACCTAAACGAAGAATTCGGCCCTGCGGGCCGTAGAATCCAGGACAGGTTACCGTCATTCCATGGTGAAAGCCATCTACAAAATGCATCAGCAGTGAACTTCCGCCAGTATTGATATAGGGCCTTGAAAAATGTTGATCCATTTTAGTATGCTGTATAAACTGTTGTAATAGTTCATTTTCCTCCTCATTATTGTCATGTTGATAATAATTAAGCAGGTTGTCGATGCCTATGGCGTGTGTGGTGACCACCATACTGTCGACCGGGAAGGCCGCTTGCAGGGATCCGCAGGTGCCGACACGGATAATATTCAAGGTAGTTAACCTGGGCTCAATCATTCTGGTCTTAAAATTAATATTGACAAGAGCATCGAGCTCATTGAGTACAATGTCAATATTGTCCGGACCAATGCCTGTAGAAACGACCGAAATTCTTTTGTGTCCGATAAAGCCTGTATGCGTAACAAATTCCCGGTGTCGGGTTTCAAATTCCACCTTATCAAAGTATTTGCTGACCTCTTTCACCCGGTCTGGATCACCCACCGTAATAATGGTTGGAGCCAGCTCCTCAGGTCTTAAATTCAGGTGATATATGGCACCTCTTTCATTAATGATGAGCTCACTTTCAGGAATTATGGTTTTCATGATTGTGCATTATAGGTTTCGGCCGACAAGTTAAACAAATTATTCTTAATTAGAATTTTGTATTATGAAGTAATTGATTATTTTTGCAACCCTTCATTGAAAATAAAGGGTCTTGTGGCCGAGTGGCTAGGCAGAGCTCTGCAAAAGCTCCTACAGCGGTTCGAATCCGCTCGAGACCTCCTCAAAGAATGCTGAAACCCCCTAAGATAGGGGGTTTTCGCTTATGAAAGCGTTTATGCATAGAAGGATATTTAAATAGATTAAATATCTAATATGTATTTAGCCATTATTAATAAGAATGCTAGATCTGCAACTTAAGACCTAATTTTATATGCCTTTTGGGCATTCCTCCTATAGAACCAGTTCAGATGACATTAAAAGAAATAAAACAGCAACTAAGGAAATCACTTTCTGTGTATTATGATTTACGGGAGGCGACTTCAATTACTGATATAGTGCTGGAATCTATCACCGGATTAAGTAGGGTAGACCGGTTGCTGCATGATAATGCCCCTTTATCCATTGAACAAATTGTAAAACTTAAGGATTACCAGGAAAAATTATTGAACAGAACCCCTGTTCAATATGTATTGGGTAAAGCGCATTTTGCGGGAATGGATTTATTTGTCGACAGCCACGTTTTGATTCCGAGACCGGAAACGGAGGAATTAGTGGAGTGGGTGGTTCAGTCGGAGAAAGAAAGGCCGCACCATAGTACTGTGCAGGATGTATTGGACATAGGTACAGGAAGTGGCTGCATTGCGCTCGCACTTATGCGAAAGCTGCCGTTCCTTCGGGTGACAGGGGCAGATATCTCGTTAAATGCACTGGAAGTTGCCCGAAAGAACGCTGGCAAGCTGGGATTAAAGGCAGATTTTATCCATCTTGATGTTTTAGATGAAGCCGACTGGGCTGCAGTTTCAAATCAGGACATCATTGTCAGTAATCCCCCCTATATACATCTAAAAGAAAAATCTGAGATGGTGTCCCATGTGCTGGACTTTGAGCCCCATCAGGCATTATTTGTTAATGACCCGGATGTGCTAATTTTTTACCGTAAAATCGCAGACCTGGCGGTTAAGAAGCTGCGGGACGGCGGGATGCTATTTTTCGAAATTAACCCCTTCTATGTCGGACAGTTAGTAGAAATGTTAAAAATCAAGCAATTCGCGTCCGTGGAAATAAAACGGGATTTACAGGGAAAAGAAAGGATGGTTAAGTGTTTGTTTAAAAAATAATTTTTCTTTGCAGTAAATAATAACTTTAGTAGTTTGCAGGACATGGAAAGTTATAAAAATTGTGATAATGAGAGGTAAGATACTATTTTTAGGTTCAGTGTTGTGCTTTACTTTACTAGCTTCTTGTGTAGAACAGAAAAATCATCAAAGAAATATGGACGACCAGTTTGCGGATAAAGATTTTGAACAGGAAAATATCGATACCGCCACACTTGGAACAGGATGCTTCTGGTGTACAGAGGCTATTTTTCAACGCCTTAAAGGTGTTGTAAAAGTAATAAGCGGTTATAGTGGAGGCGATCAGCCTAATCCGACTTACGAAGAAGTCTGCAACGGCACAACAGGTTACGCTGAAGTCTGTCAGGTTTTATTTGATCCCAAAGTGATATCCTTTGATGAGCTTTTGAAAGTCTTCTGGCAGACACATAATCCAACCACCTTAAACCGTCAGGGCAACGATGTCGGGCCCCAATACAGAAGTGTAATCTTTTACCATAATGCTACTCAGCGTCAAAAGTCGGAAGCCTATAAGGAAGAGCTGACCAAGAGCGGTGCGTGGGATAAACCCATTGTAACAACCGTAGAACCTTATAAAAATTTCTATTCCGCTGAAAATTATCATCAGAATTATTATAATAGCAATCCACGGCAAATGTATTGCCAATACGTTATTAAACCCAAACTGGAGAAGTTTGAAAAAGTTTTCAAAGACAAATTAAAATGACTTGATAACGGTGAACCTTATGCCGGTTAAGGGCCGGTAAAATAATAGTTGACTATCTTAATATTACTCCTTCTGATTTGGCCGAAAATAAAAGAGAACGAATTCAGATTTATAGATTAAAGAAAAAAGACATAGGATGCAGGTTGATTTTTAACCTGCATCCTATGTCTTTTTTCTTTAA
>DATJDF010000173.1:0-10579 GCA_035497555.1 Arachidicoccus sp.
TGTAAACTCGTAAAGATCGCGGTTGGTGGCTGCAATCACTCTTACATCAGTTTTCTGAACTTTGGAGGAGCCGACACGGATGTATTCACCTGTTTCGAGTACCCTGAGCAGACGGGCCTGGGTGCCGATTGGCATTTCACCGATTTCATCCAGGAAAATGGTGCCACCACTTACTGTTTCAAAATAGCCTTTACGACTATCCACTGCTCCAGTAAAAGAACCTTTTTCATGCCCAAAAAGTTCGCTGTCAATCGTCCCTTCTGGTATGGCGCCACAGTTAACCGCAATAAATTTATTGTGTTTTCTGGACGAGAGTGAATGGATGATTTGGGAAAAGACTTCCTTACCGACACCACTTTCACCAACGATCAGGACACTGAGGTCAGTAGCAGCTACCTGAACAGCCACATTAAGTGCATAATTCAAGGCAGTGGCATTACCGATAATACTGAATCTGTTTTTGACGGTTTGTAAGTCCATTAAATATTGACAGTTTAATTATATATTTTTTGAGAAAGGGGCTTTACCAGTTTTTGATCGGGTAGTAGACCGGTAAGGCTGCATTTTATAAAGAAGCGGCCAGGCTTACTGATTCTTCTGCATGAACAACTTCACCTAAAAGAGTGGCTTTATTGCAACGATCAACTTTTACCATGGCATAATCCCCTTTATTCAGTCCGTGATCCCCTTTTGGGAAAACGATAACTTTGTTTTGCCAATTCCTGCCCATCCATTCGCTGTCGCTTTTTTTACTTTCACCCTCTATAAGCACTTTAAAAACTTTACCGACATCTTTTTGATTACTTAGATAGGAAAGTTCATATTGTAAATCTACAATTTCCTGTAACCGGCGTTTTTTTGTTTCCAGTAAGACGTCATCTTCATACCGGCGTGCAGCCAGTGTCCCTGGCCGTTCGCTATAATAAAACATATAGGCATAATCATATTTGCTATACCGCATAATAGATAATGTATCCTGATGATCTGCTTCCGTTTCAGTACAAAAGCCGGAGATCATATCACTACTGATGCCGCAATCGGGTACAATTTTACGGATCTGATCAATTTTTGCCATGTACCATTCTCTGGTATAGGTACGATTCATCAACTGCAAAATGCGCGAGCTTCCACTTTGAACAGGAAGATGTATATAATTGCAGATATTCTCATATTTGGCCATCGTGTATAGAACCTCTTCCGTAATATCCTTAGGATGAGAGGTGCTGAAACGAACCCGCAGATCCGGATGGATCTGGGCGATCATTTCCAGTAGATCAGCAAAATTAATGGTGCGGTTTTCCACCTCATCTACAAAATGATAGCTATCTACATTCTGCCCCAGTAGTGTTACCTCTTTAAAACCACGGCTAAATAAGTCATTTGCTTCTTCCAATATGGATTGGGGTTCTCTGCTACGTTCGCGTCCACGTGTAAAAGGCACGACACAGAAGGTGCACATATTATTACAACCTCGCATTATAGATATAAAGGCGGTGACACCATTGCTGTTTAGACGAACAGGTGAGATATCTGCGTAGGTTTCATCCCTGCTGAGCAGAACATTAATGGCCTTCTGACCCGTCTGGGCTTCCTGTACAAGGGCAGGGAGGGCGCGGTAGGCATCAGGACCAACGACGATATCCACCAGTTTTTCCTCATCCAGAAATTTGGATTTGAGTCTTTCAGCCATACAGCCTAATACCCCTACAAGTGTTCCCGGGCGATTTAATTTTAATTTTTTGAACTCCGTTAATCGTTTACGAACTGTCTGTTCTGCTTTTTCACGGATAGAACAGGTATTGACAAAAATAAGATCCGCTTCCTCAAGGTTGCGTGTCGCCCCAAAACCTTCCTGATGCAGGATAGATGCAACGATTTCACTATCGCTGAAGTTCATCTGACAGCCGTAACTTTCTATATAGAATTTTTTGGAAAATTGATGATCGCCAGTCGCAGGACCATAGGCCTCGCCTTGTCTGAGTTCATTTATTTCCTTATTTTGCAGTTTAATTGTCTCCATTCACCATTTGTTTATGGTGCAAAAGTAATTAAAAATCGGGTCAATGCCATAATGGCAGTAAATTAATAAAAGTTTAGCTTTTAAGGGATTCTTTTGTAGCTAATTTTGATCTGAGAATTAATAGATCAGTGGGTTATTGGTTTAATTTTGCATTAAATGGTGGACTTTTTTAAACCATTCCGTGTTATCTGTATCGAATGATGCAGGTCTATTGTAGCAGAACTTTGGTCAGGTTTCGCTATTTTTCGGATATTCGTCAGATAGTGGGTTTAAATTTACCATTACAGGAAACTTGAAAATTCTAATTTAATTGACAACAAAGTTTAACCAGCATATATTTTATTTACTGGCTGCGGTCTGTATCGTTTCAAATGTGCATGCACAGGATGATATACCGGTACGTTCCTTGCCTTCTGAGATTTTTATCCAGGTTAAGAAAGGGAGTTCCGATACCATCCCGTGGAAATGGAAATATGGAGGTAGGGGTGATCTGCACTTGTCACAAAGTTCATTGCGTAATTGGGCCGCAGGTGGAGAAGATTTTTCAATGTCTTTGTCAAGCTATGTGAATGCTTATTTATATTACCGCAAAGGGACCCATTCATGGGATACCAATGTGGATTTCAATTTTGGGTATGTACAGACCACTTCCAATGGAGGAAGAAAAAATGACGACCGGATTGCCGGTACGACTAAATATGGTATCCGGCTTGACAGTGCGGGCAAATTGAACGCTTCTTTTCTCTTAAATGGTCGTTCGCAGTTTTTTGACGGACGTAAATATTTTACCAAAGATAGTTCGCAGTTGATTTCTTCTTTCATGTCGCCTGCTTATGCTGTCATTTCTTTGGGTCTGGATTATAAACCTCAGAAGGAATTATCCATTTTTGCTTCCCCCTTAACCACCCGACTGACGGTTATTCTGCAAAGGCAGTTGGCGGCTCTTGGTTTATATGGACTGGATAAAGGCCACCGGTATCAATTTGCTCCAGGTGCATTTGCAACCATCAATTATCAGAAAGATATACTCAAAAATGTTAATTACCGGGCAAACCTCAATCTGTTTTCGGATTATTCCCGTGATCCACAGAATGTGGATATGGATATGAGCAATAACCTCAGTTTCAAAATTAATAAATTCCTTTCTGCATCTTATAGTCTCGATCTGATATATGATGATGATGTGCGTCTATTCGGAAAGAATGGAGACAGCCCCGGGTTGCAGGTAAAAAGCATGATAGGCATAGGCTTTTCTATGCCGTTTAGGCCAGGGTATGCCCGCATGTAGATAATTGATTACTTTTGCATTGACATCAACCCAATCAAGCATGCAAGTTGCAATTTATGGAAGGATATTGCCCGCTGAATATAACACAGACATCTACTCATTGCTGGAAGAGCTGACAAACAATGGGATTGGCATTGTACTTTTCAAGAGTTTACTCAATCAGTACAGCGATCTGCAGGTTCGTTTTCCGGCTATCGGTGTATTTTACGATGGAGATGAATTACATTCAGAAATAGATTGTTTGATAAGTCTGGGTGGAGACGGAACCATTCTGGATGCGGTAACCCTGGTGAAAGATAAAAATATTCCCATTCTGGGCGTCAACTTTGGCCGTTTGGGGTTTCTGACGGGTGCCAGCCGGGAAGCTTTCTCTCAGGTCCTGAGTGACCTGATCAACCATAATTATATTATTGACAGTAGAACGCTCATTCATCTGGATGCCAATGTGCCGCTTTTTGGCAATGCACCATTTGCACTGAATGATTTCACTATCACAAAACGTGACGCTTCCCCAATGATTAAGGTCAGAACCTTTTTGAATGGGGAGTTCATAAATTCTTATTATGCGGATGGGTTGATTGTAGCGACAGCCACTGGCTCCACCGGCTATTCAATGAGTTGCAGCGGGCCAATCGTTTTCCCGGATTCAGCAAGTCTGGTGATTACGCCCATTGCGCCCCATCATCTTAACACGAGACCTATTATCGTGCCGGATGATAATGTCATCTCTTTTGAGGTGGAAAGCAGGGCAGAAGATTATCTTTGTACTTTGGATGCCCGGCGTGAGGTGGTTGATAAACATGTTCAACTGGCAATCCGTAAAGAAAGTTTTTCTGTAAAATTGATCAGGTTTAAGGACAATAGCTTCTTATCCACTTTGCGAAGTAAGCTGTCCTGGGGCTTCGATAAAAGAAACTAACATGGTGATGATCAGATCCTTCTGTAGGAAATTGTTCTATTTATTGGGTGTCATAAGTATGGGCACCCTGACGCTGCATGCGCAATATCAAAGTTATCAGGCGCGTGGTGAGGTGGGTATAAGTGTGGGCACAGCGCATTACTTCGGAGATCTAAACCCCGAAGGCCGTCTCAGTCCTGTTCATTATAGCGCCGGGGTTTACTATCAGCGCTACCTTAACAATTATATCGGTGCAAGAATAAATATAAATTATGTCCATCTGGCAGCTGATGATCAGGATAATACAAACCCAGCTTATAAGCAGCGACAATTAAACTTCACGAACAATTTACTGGAGTTAAGCATATCCGGCAGTTTTAACTTTTTTAATTATGCTCCGGGCAATGAGGGGCATAACTTTACACCCTATGTCGCAGTAGGCATTGGCGGCATTTATAGTGCTCCCTATACTTTTGATGATGAAGGCAAAAAGGTGAAATTACGGGAGGTGGGCACGGAGGGCCAATATAGCAGCACCCCTCATGATGGCCAGAAATACAGCAATTTTACCATGGTTTTTCCGCTCTCTGTCGGTATAAAACAGGCCTTAAGCGAAAAACTGAGCTTATTTGCAGAGCTGGGTTACCGATTTACCAGGTCGGATTATTTGGATGACGTCAGCAGTACTTATGCCGGTGTGGATGCATTTGCGCCTGGAAACTATAAAGGATCTGCCAGCCAGGCGGCGGCAGCCCTTTCTTTGCAGGACCGTCATAAAGGGGGCTCACCCAGGGAGCGAGGCTGGCAAAGGGGAAATAGCCTTGCCAAAGACAGTTACCTGCTCATGCAGGTGGGGCTCTCCTACAATTTTGGCAAGTGCAATTGCCCACTGGTTTTCTAACCAAAATCAGCAAATAGGTAGCGTCAAAAATTTTTGTACTTTTGCACCCTTATTTTCTTAATATATTCATGGATAATAGCGCACAGCACCAGATTGACCGGACAAGATTACCCAGGCACGTGGCCATCATTATGGATGGCAACGGCAGGTGGGCGCAACAAAAAGGCGAGGATCGCCTTTTTGGGCATTATCATGGGGTGCAGAGTGTACGTAAGGTGACCGAATGTGCATCAGAATTGGGCATTGAATATATGACCTTATATGCATTCAGCACTGAAAACTGGGACCGGCCGATGGATGAAGTGACGGGACTGATGCAATTGCTGATTCAGACGATCCGTAAGGAAGTGCCGGAACTAAACAAAAACAATGTGCGTTTACACGTCATCGGGGATTTGGGGATGCTACCGGAAGAAGCCAGCCAGGAAATGCAGGAAGCGTTGAATGAGACTGCCGGTAACACAGGCTTAAACCTGGTACTTGCATTAAGTTACAGTAGCCGGTGGGAGCTGAACCGCGCCGTAAAATTGATTGCCGAGGAAGTGGCGGCTGGCCGGCTGACGCCCGATCAAATTCAAAAAGACACGCTTGAACAATACCTGACGACTGCTGAATTCCCGGATCCGGAATTAATGATTCGCACCGGAGGGGAGAACAGAATCAGTAATTTCCTACTCTATCAACTTGCCTACGCAGAATTTTACTTTACAGATACAAAATGGCCCGATTTTAACAAGGAGGCTTTTTTAGAAGCTATTTGCGTATATCAGGGTCGGGAACGTCGATTTGGTAAGACAGGCGATCAAATTAAAAATGGGTAAGAGTGGCACTACGTGGGCATTTCAGCTAATGCATCGGTAAGCCTTGCAGATGCATTAAAAGTAGCAGAGATCTCAAGAGTTCAAGGCGTTCAGCAGATAGAGTATTAAATATATTAAAATATACGAGTTATTTAACAAAGACTTTTGATTATTACCGCTAATTTGCCACGCTAATATACTAATTAAAGGTAGATACTGTGTGACTTAGAGGAGAAATGAAAAGGGTGGAGAACAGGCAAACAAAGTGGTATAGGTGGATAAGGAATTAAAACAGGTTATAAGCGTCTAAAAGTTCGTGCGTGAAAATGGGATAAACAGATTAGTTTTGTCGGATTCTGTCAGCAGGAAGCTTTGAATATTCGCTTCAGACGGATTCTGATTAGGTGGTGTTACAAAGATTTAAGGACTGGATGAACTGGTGGCAGTTCATTTTCAGTAAAAAATAAAAAGCAAAGGAAACTTCAAACAGCAATTTTAAATTTAATGCGAAAATCGAGTCAATTGATATGGGTGCTGGTCTTTATCCTCATATGCGGGCATGTCCAAGCACAAATTAATACAGACATGAGCGATACAACCAAGAAGGTTCTCTACTCCACTAACGAGGATTTGAAAACTGTTCTTGACCAAATAAATCCGCGAAGATATAAAGTAGCTGAGCTTGCTGTTACAGGTAATTCCAATTTTGACACCAATCTATTAAAAGCCACTTCGGGGATCGCCGTGGGCAGTTTCCTGACTATTCCTGGGGGAGACGAACTCTCCCGAAGCATTCACCGGTTATGGGTGCAGGGCTTTTTCAGTGATATCACTTATTATGTAACGAAGATTTCCGGGAATGAAATTTATTTAGAGCTACATGTGACTGAACGCCCACGCGTTACACGTTTTTACTTCAAAGGAGTCGGCAAAACACAAGCTGATGAATTGAAAGGTAAAAGTGGTATTACACCAGGCCATGCACTTACAGAAAATATGAAGATGACAGCGGTTGACGCCATCAGAAGTTATTATGCTGAGAAAGGATTTCGCCGGGTGGCCATCGACATCATAGAACGCAAAGACACTACTTTTGATAATTCTGTACTTTTGTATTTTGATATCAATAAAGGCTCAAAGGTGAAGGTCAATCAGATTGATTTCTTCGGAAATGAAGCGCTGGATGGTATCAAATTGAAAAAACAGATGAAAGGGACGAAAGAAGTGTCTCGTATGACTTTTCATCCTTCCAATGAAGCTTTTGATACAACTGGCTGGGGAGTGCCTTATAAGTATACAGCGAGTGATTATATGAAGGACAGAGGATATTTTACCTATTCGAAAACCAGGAACCTCATTAGTCCTTACGTACATATTAACCCATTGGTATCTGCCAAATTCAATGAGAAAAAATACCGGGAAGACAAACAGAAGCTGATTGATTACTATAATTCAAAGGGTTATCGGGACGCCAAAATTGTCAAAGATTCGGTTTATTATACTAAAAAGGGTAATATTAATGTAGATCTTAAACTCAGTGAAGGGCATAAATACCATTTTGGTAATATTAAATGGGTGGGTAACACGATTTACCCCGATTCCTTACTTACCAGCCTGCTGGATATCCGTAGGGGCGATGTTTATAATCTGGACCTCCTCAATGAAAAGCTGGGTATTGGTGCAGCTTCCTCTGACGGTATGAGTATTTCTAACCTGTATTTGGATAATGGTTATCTTTTCTTCCAGGTGGATCCCATTGAAGAAAGGGTATATAATGATACCATTGATTTTGTAATGAATATGCGGGAAGGACCGGAAGCCACCCTTACAAGAGTCAACATTGTTGGTAATGATAAAACCAATGAGCATGTTATCCGTCGTGCCTTACGTACACTGCCGGGAGACAAATTCAGTAAGAGTGATATCATGATGTCGCTTCGGGAATTGAGTGTCCTAAAATTCTTTGATGAACAGAAAATGAATCCTGAACCTGTCCCTAACCAGGCTGACGGTACAGTCGAACTGACTTATAATCTGGTTGAGAAATCGGCCGATCAGTTACAGTTGAGCGCCGGTTTTGGTGGTGGTATCGGACTGACCGGGACACTTGGCGTGACTTTTAATAATTTCTCCATAAAAAATATTTTCAACAGAAAGGGCTGGGCGCCTTTGCCGACAGGTGATGGTCAGACGCTTTCTCTGAATTTCCAGAGTAATGGTAAAGCCTTCCGTTCCTACAGCGTTCAATTTGTAGAACCCTGGTTGGGTGGTAAGCACCAGAATGCATTGAGTCTGAGCTTTGCGGATAGTAAATTCAGAAATGGGTATAATTATATGACCGGCCAGTGGGATGACCAGGGTGACACCACTTCATTCAGAACAACAAGTATAAGCGTCGGTCTGAGTAAAAGGCTCGATTGGCCTGATCCCTATTTTCAGATTGGAGCTCAATTGAACTATACCCGTTATCAGCTAAATAACTATTATATTGATCAGTATAATTTGCCGGATTACCGCAACGGGATTTCCAATAATATTAATTTACGATTGACTTTATCAAGGAATTCAGTGAATAGCGCACAGTATCCTACAGGTGGTTCCAATTTATCGGTATATGCTCAGCTGACACCGCCTTTCTCCTATTTTGATAAATCTATAGAGGAGGCGACAGATCCAGCTAAAAAATACAAGTTTGTAGAATACCAGAAATACCGGTTTACGGGAGACTGGTACGTGCCTATTGGGCAGGCCAAAGGAGAAGATCATAAACAGTTTGTACTCAAAGCCTCTGTGAAAATGGGTTATTTGGGCAAATACAATTCAAATATGCCAATTTCACCATTTGAACGTTTTCAATTGGGTGATGCCGGGATGAGTAATAACTATGCTTTACTGGGTTATGATATCGTATCGCAAAGGGGGTATCCGGTATATGAAACTTCTAATCCACGCTATAATCCGGATCAGTCTGGGGCAACACAATATTTTACAATATTCAACAAATACTCCCTGGAATTACGTTATCCATTATCACTTAGCCAGGCCAGCACCATTTTCGGGTTAGTATTCGCAGAAGCCGCCAATGGTTGGTATTCCTTCAAGGATTACAATCCGTTCCAGCTTAGACGTGACGTAGGTGTTGGTGCACGTTTTTACCTACCGATGTTCGGTCTGTTGGGCTTCGATTATGGTATTGGGATTGATCGTATGCGGGCTGGCCAGGGACTCGGTAAAGCAGGTCGGTTTACCTTTATGTTAGGTTACGAACCAGATTAGTCCGCAATATTCCGCTGCGCCTGCCGTTTTCTGAATATGTATATACAGAGAAATTGTATGAAAAAAGCGATAGCCCTGACTGTAATTTGTCTAGTAACTGTGTTCGCTGTCAATGCACAGCGATATGCTGTAGTTGATATGCAGTATATTCTTGGTAAGCTGCCAGAGTATGCACGCGTAGATACCACTTTACAATTAACGGCACTTAAATGGCAACGGGAAGTGGATAGTATTGCTCATTTTGCAGATTCTTTACGTAAAGATTTTAGTGCAGAACAGTATATGCTGGCAGATGAGTTAAAAGCTAAAAGAATGTTGCAAATTCAAAGTACCGATAACGAGGTACATAATTTGCAAACCCTCTACTTTGGCTATCAGGGAATGCTCTTTAAAAGGCGATCACAGTTGGTGCAACCCATTCAAAATAAGATATATAGCATCATCCAACAATTGTCCATTAAGAACGGTTGGGATTTTGTTTTAGATAAAAGTTCGGGTACAGCCTTATTGTTTTCTGATCCAAAACTGAACAAAAGTGATCTTATCCTAGATGCAATGGGGATTAAGACAAAATAAACTTGGCAAAATAATTTAAGTTACTATATTTACAATCTTAAATTTACGGGCAGAAAGTGTCCGGAATCAACTAAAAACAAAATTTAATAAAAAGAATGAAAAAGGTTATTTTCTCCTTATTAGCGGTTATGGCATTGGTTTTTGTAGCCAATAATAGCCAGGCGCAAACAACTCCGGCATTGAAAGTGGGTGTATTTGATATGGACATTATTGTGGCTAGACTTCCAGAATACAAAAATGTACAGGCAAAACTAGAAGAATATCAAAGAGATTCACTCGGCACCAAACGTGACGAACTGGAATTTCAATACAACCGTCTGGATAGTATGTATAAAGCAGATTCACTGGCAAAAAAACCAAAATCTGTTTTAGATTACAGTAACAAACAACGCCAGCAATTTGCATGGCAGTTATATAACTGGCAGAATATCGTTCAGAATGCGAGCAGACAGAAATTTTCTGAACTTTCTCAACCTTTATACGAAAAAGTAAATAAGGCTTATTTAGATGCAGTGAAAGCAGCAAAAGTCACTTTAGTCATAAAACCAGATGCAGTAATGTTTGTGGATGATAAAGTTGTTGTCAATTTGTTTGAACCCGTTGCTAAAACACTGGGTATTGACCTGAATGCAAAAGATTCCACTGATGCAAATGGCGCACCCGGTGGTGGAAACTAATCGCATATAGATTTAGTATAAATGTATTCCAATGCATATATTATGTGATTGTTCCAACACTATATATTGAACGAGTCAGTAGTGATAAAAATGGTGGTCTTCAAAAAGGTCACCATTTTTATTTGTATACTGGTCCGTCAATG